>JAURKN010000182.1 GCA_030831725.1 Ferruginibacter sp. | reverse complement strand
TGGGATGGGAGTCCCTCTATGGCAGATAATCATTTTGTAAGTTCCAAATTCACTCCGATCAGGAAATGAATGGTCGACATCGGGTAAAAATAATTATCCTTGTTTATCTTGTTGCCGTATATGTACGTGTATGTGTATCCGTTAGGAGTATATTTTTCCGAAAGAATATTGTTCACTTGGGTAAACAAATCCATGCTGAATTTTCTTTTTTTCATCAACTTCATGTCAAATCGCAAATCGTGAACGAGCCATGAATCGAGCGATTTCTCCTTATCTCCCGTGTTGTCAACAAATTGTCGTCCACAAAATTTTGAAAACAAGGCTAGACTGATTTTTTTGTTCACCTGCCATAAGACGGAGCTGCTTCCCTGAATGCTTGGTGAAAATGCGAGAGGCGTTCTTTCGAAGAATGTAGACTGCTGTATTCCCGCATCGTAATCGTCGGTAAATTCTGTATAGTCCAGAGCGATATTCTCACTAAAGGTGGCATTGGCCAAGAATGAGATTTTCGGAGTCAGTTGGATTTTACCATTCAGTTCGACACCTGTTCGGTAGCTGTTGGCGATATTGCTTCTTGTGTAGGCAAAAACATCATTTACCTT
Organism: Ferruginibacter sp.; assembly: GCA_030831725.1. Taxonomy (GTDB): domain Bacteria; phylum Bacteroidota; class Bacteroidia; order Chitinophagales; family Chitinophagaceae; genus Ferruginibacter. The sequence goes on along the minus strand of JAURKN010000182.1, from coordinate 9,820 downwards.
ACCGGTCAAAACAAGCTGGTCTTTGTAAGCCATGTGGTAGATATTTATCGACCATTCATATTTATCACTTTTTCGCTCAACGCCCGCCTCAAAATCATTCAAGAATTCCGGCTTGGGCTGATTGGCATTCCCTGCCTCAAAATCATCTCTGTTCGGCTCTTTGGAACCTCTGGAATAAGATAGATAGACCTTCCATTTTTTATCAAAATAACTGATTCCAAACTTGGGGTTGAAGAAATTGAAATTGTTTCTGATTTGCAAGTTTGGGTTGTTTCTAAAACCATTTATGACATAGTTCACATGCCTGAATTGCAAATCAACAAATCCAGAGAAATGAGTGTTCCATTTGTTTTCGTTTTTGACAAAAACAGAGGCCTCTGATTTTTGTGCAGTCAAATCGTACCATTTTTGGTTGATGTTTTCCATTTGTGGTATGTAAACCTGCTTTACCATTCCAAAGTGCTTTCCATCATATCGATTGATGGTTCCTCCAATCATGAGTTTGTTTCTGATGTCGTTGTATTCAATCGCATAATTGTACCCATAGAATATGTTGTCCAACCATAATTGTCTTACAAGGTCGGATTGAGTTATGGTGTCATTGTTTACGATTTTGGGAAGCAGAGAATAGCTGTCCCAATCCTGGGCAGATTTGTATTGTTCAAAATAGCCTTTCCCTGTTGTCAGGAACAAGGTACTTCCTGATTTCCAATGGTCGTTCCATCTTTGATTATGAAAAAACTGATAATGAGTCTGTTTATAATTGTCTGTTTCGTTGTCGTATGGTTCGCCTGTCTTTTCAGTTCCTGCAGGGTTGAATCTTCTGTTGCTGTCGAGTGTTGCTTTATTGATACCGAACCATGCCGCGTATGTTTTTTCTTTTCCTGTAATGAGGTTAAAGCGGAGCGTATGGTTTTTTTCTACTTTAGCCACACTCAGGTACAATGCTTGCAAATTACTCGAAGCTCTATCCACATAGCCGTCGCTTCTGATTTGACTGGCGCGAAGGGTAACCAGCATATTGTTTTTCAGCAACCCGGAATTGAAGAGGAGGGTGTTTTTCAGGGTTTTGAAAGAACCGAATGATTGGCGAAGAATAAGACTTCTGTTGCTGTCAACTTCATTGGTTTGAATATTCACTGAGCCGCCAAAAGCTCCCGTTCCATTGGTGGAGCTACCAACACCTCTTTGAATTTGAATGGAAGCTGCTGAGGATACGATATCCGGGATATTAACCAAAAAACTGCCCTGGCTTTCCGCATCGTTGAACGGAATGCCATTTAGCGTGATGTTTATCCTCGTGGCATCGGTGCCCCTGATTCTCAAATTGGTATAACCGATGCCATTGCCCGCATCAGAGCTCGCGATGAGCGATGGAGTATGTTGTAGTACATAGGGAAGATCTACGCCTGTGTTGCGATACGTAAGTTCTTTTTTGTCGAGGGTTTGGCTTACAAATGGTGATTTTAATCCATTTCTTAGGCTCATGACTTCGATAGGCGCCAAAATTGAAGTATCCTTCAATTCCGTTTTTTGCTGAGATTTCGAAACCAAAATAAAAAGTGATAAAAAGGTCGACAGCCATATTTTACTCATAAAAAATAATTTGTGCTGAATGACCGGATTGCGCCAAATAGGGGCATACAATTCTATTTCTTCCTTCGCAGGCATTATCCTGAGCAGGTTATCGGGTATGATCTCAGCCTCCATTTTTGGGAAGCACCCCGGAAATTCGAGCGTGTTAAAGAACGTTTTGCAAAACTAATATAAAATGCTTTTGGAAACAAGAAGGAATTCACGTAGCTTTGCAGTGCGAAGTAGAGCAGCGGTAGCTCGTCGGGCTCATAACCCGAAGGTCAGAAGTTCGATCCTTCTCTTCGCAACTAGAAAGACCTTTCGAGGTCTTTTTTTTATGCGTCAAAACATACAATAAAATCTAGACCTAAATAGATACTTTTTTAAAGTTTGTCACATTAACTTTACCTCAAATAAAAACACAAAAAATGAAAAAACTTGCATTCATTTCAATTTCAATCATTACACTACTGTCCACAGGTTGTAAAAAAGACAATGAAACATGCACATTAAGCTCAACCTCAATCGTTGGTAATTACAAAATCGCATCCATTTTGTACAAAGCAGATGCACAAACGCCTGCGGTAGACCAAGTAACACTAATGGACCCTTGTGAAAAAGATGACATCATTTCATTTCTTGCTAATGGCACATGGACGCAAGCTGAAGGTGTTACATCTTGCAATCCAGCAAACAGTGACAATGGTAGCTGGTCACTTGTTGGTAGCGTGTTTTCATTAGATGGAGATGCATATACAATCAGTAACTTTTCTTGCACAGAAATGACCATCAATCAATCCGACCCGACCATAGGAGAATCGACTGCAATAAGATTGATTAAGCAATAATCCAACAATTAAGGATAACTTTGCCGAACAGAATCGTGTTCGGCTTTTTTTTGCCTACACATCAATTGATTGTTCAGGCTCTGTTTTAATAAATAATAAAGAATTTTTCGCAGGCATTCTTTGATTCAACCATTTAGTATTTTATCAACATATGAAAGTTGGTTTTGTAAACATCTTCGGGAAACCCAATGCCGGGAAAAGTACGTTGCTTAACGCGCTCATGGGCGAAAAAATGGCAATCGTTTCCCATAAGGTACAAACCACCCGTCATCGGATTAAAGCCATCTATAATGACGAAAACAGGCAGATCATATTTTCAGACACTCCAGGTATCATTCAGCCTCAGTACAAGTTGCATGAAAAAATGATGCAGGCGGTAAAAAGCAGTCTGGAAGATGCAGATTTGGCCTTGCTGATGCATGATATGCATGAGGATCCACAAGAGTCAGACGCCATTTTTCAGTCTCTAAAGCTCAAAGTTCCTTGTGTTGTCATTCTCAACAAAGCAGACCTCGTTTCTTCATCAGAAAAAAGAAAGGAGATTCATGCGTTTTTTGCCGAAAAGCCATATTGCAAAAAAACAGTTGAGATTTCCGCATTGAACAAGAAAGGCACAGCCGATTTGCTTGGGATGATTGATGAATATCTTACGGAGGGCATGCCTTATTTCGACACAGACGATCTCAGTGATCTTCCTACCAAGTTTTTTGTAAGTGAACTGATACGTGAAAAGATATTTGAATTGTACCACGAGGAGCTTCCATATCACAGCACGGTCCTGATCAGAGAGTTCAAAGAGAAAACTACGCTGATCAAAATAACCGCCGACATCATCGTACAACGTGAATCACAAAAAGGAATCATTATAGGAGATAAAGGAAGTATGATTAAAAAACTCGGAACTTTGGCAAGAAAAGACATAGAATCTTTTTTGGGTAACAAGGTTTTTCTTGAATTGTTTGTCAAATTCAGGCCCAAGTGGAGAGATAATGACATATTTTTAAAAGAATACGGATATTGAAAGAAGTCAAAAAGCTCTTGTTTTAGTGACAGGCGCATCAAACCCAATTGAATCATTAACAGTAAATCATAATGAGTTTTACAATCGCAATTACAGGAAGGCCCAATGTTGGGAAAAGTACTTTTTTCAATCGAATGCTAGAGCAAAGGAAAGCCATTGTCGACAATGTGAGCGGTGTCACGCGTGATCGTCAATATGGAGTGGCAGAGTGGGCGGGCAAGACCTTCAACATCATTGATACAGGTGGTTTTGTTCCACAGAGTGAGGATGTGTTCGAGCGCGAAATAGCCAAGCAGGTGAACATTGCAATCACGGAGGCGAACCTGATCATTTTCATGGTTGACGCTTCTACAGGGATAACCAATTTGGATGAATCCATGGCAGATCTGCTTCGAAGGTCGCAAAAGCCGGTGTTATTGGCCGTGAATAAAGTAGACAATCATGCGAGGCTCCTCGAAGCAAGTGAGTTTTACAGTTTGGGATTCGAGCATATTTTTTTCATCTCATCCAATAGTGGAAGCGGAACAGGGGAACTGCTGGATGAAGCCATCATTCATATTCCGGGCGATGACGAGCATAGCGCCCCTTTTCCTGAAGGTATACCCAAATTTGCCATCATCGGCCAGCCTAATGTCGGAAAATCATCTCTGCTTAACGCATTGGTCGGACAGGAGCGAACGATAGTAAGTGAAATCGCTGGAACCACAAGAGATACGATTCATACCCATTATAACCAGTTCAATAAAGAATTTATTCTGATCGATACTGCGGGCATTCGAAGAAAATCTAAAGTGCATGAAGATCTTGAATTTTACTCTGTGATCCGTGCCATCAAGGCCATTGACGAAGCGGATGTTTGTATGTTGCTTCTGGATGCGGAGAAAGGAATTACGGCTCAGGATTTAGCCATCTATTCACTTGCTGTAAGTAAAGGGAAGGGTATAGTGGTGCTCGTTAATAAATGGGATTTGATAGAAAAAGAAACCAATACCGCTCGAGATTATGAGGCGGAACTCAGAAAACGTCTGGCTCCATTCAATGATGTTCCCATTCTTTTCATTTCAGTCATTGAAAAACAAAGGATTTTCAAAGGCATTGAGGAAGCCATCAGTGTTTTCGAAAATAAATTCAGGAAAGTACCGACATCGAAGTTGAATGATGTGATGTTAAAAGCCATTGAGCAATACCATCCTCCCGTTGTGAGAGGCAATGCGATAAAGATCAAATTCGTAACCCAGCTTCCTACCCATACTCCGAGTTTCGCCTTTTTTTGCAACTACCCGGATGATGTAAAAACCCCTTACAGAAATTATCTGGAAAACAAATTGCGTGAAAATTTCAATTTCAGAGGTGTGCCGGTAAGGGTGTTCTTTAGAAAGAAATAATTTGGTGTTTGGTGTTTAGTGTTTGTTGTTTGTTGTTTGATGTTTGTTGTTTGATGTTTGGTGTTTGTTGTTTGATGTTTGTGTACAAGTAAAAGCCTAATCCCAGAGTAATGCGCCACTTTTACATTTTCATATGAGCGTAAAAAAAGCGTCTCAAATTTGAGACGCTTTTTTGTATTATTCCAGTTGATACAATTATAATTCAGGTGCTTTTTCTTTCACTCTCTCTTCTTTAGCTGCGCCCAAAGGTTTGTCTTTTGCAACGTCTACAAGAACCGGAGCTCCTACGAAGATGGATGAATATGTACCGGTGATCACACCCACCAACATGGCGAAGGCGAATCCTCTGGTTACTTCACCTCCAAAAATAAACAGAATCAGAATGGTTAAAAATACCGTAAGTGAGGTCATTACCGTTCTGCTCAATGTGTCGTTGATGGCTTTGTTGATGATGGTTGTTTTTGATTCTCCTTTCATATCTCTGCTGTATTCACGGATACGATCAAATACGATTACCGTATCATTCATCGAGAATCCGATAACGGTCAGGATTGCAGCGATGAAGTGCTGGTCGATTTCCAATGGGAATGGTACGATGTCTTTGAAGAAGGCGAATACGGCAAGCGTGATGAATACGTCATGCAGCAAAGTAAGTACGGTTCCCAAAGAATATCTCCAGTCGCGGAATCGGAAGTTGATGTAAAGGAAGATGATCAAGATTGCGAACAAAGTTGCTTTAACCGCTCCACGCTTCAAGTCGTCTGAGATACTTGGCTGAACAGTGGTTGAACTCTGGATATGATCGCTTACGAATTTGGCATAAGTGATGTCAGCAGGTAGGTTGTTCTTCAATCCCATCATGATTCTGGATTGAACAGCACTGTCCGCATTTTCAACACCTTTCAGGTATGAAGTTGTGATGTTGAGGAGTTTGCCATTTTCACCAACGGTTTTCAATGTGATGTTGTCTCCGTCCAATGAATTTTTCAATGCATCTCTGAGTTGATCGTTTGATTCGATTTTTTGGTCGAATGCGATGGTGTAACTTCTTCCTCCTTTGAATTCGACACCTTGGTGGAATCCTACGAAGAAAGAGGCGATACCTGCAAGCAATACGATAGAAGAGATCACATACGCTACTTTGCGATATTCGATGAATTTGAAATTCGCATTTTTGAACAAGCGTCTTGAGAATCCTGTGAAATAGTTGAAGTGACGGTTTTTATTGGTCCAGAATTCGGTAATCAATCTTGAGAAAAGGATTCCGCAGAACAAAGAGAGGATAAGTCCGATGATCTGTGTTGTGGCAAATCCCAAAACAGGACCGAGTCCGAAATAAGCCAGAATAGATGCAGTCAGCAACTGTGTGATGTGGGCATCTATAACCGGTGCGAGTGATCTTTTGTAACCGTCGTTTGCAGACTGTTCGTAGCTTTTCCCTTTTGAAAGCTCTTCTTTGATTCTTTCAAAAATGATTACGTTCGTATCCACGGCCATACCGATGGTAAGTACCAAGCCCGCGATACCCGCAGCTGTAAGGGTAAATCCAAGTGCTGTAAGTACGCCTATGGTGAACAACAGGTTGAAGATAAGTGCTATGTTGGCAACCCATCCACCAGTGTTGTAATAGACGAGCATCAATCCGAAAATAACAACGAAGGCGATTAAAAATGCCATCATTCCACCATTAACGGCTTCTTTACCGAGTGTAGGTCCTACAACTTGTTCTGCTACAATTTTTGCAGGAGCGTCAAGTTTTCCAGACTTAAGAATGTTTGCAAGATCTTGAGCCTCTTCCACGGTGAATTTACCGGAGATTTCAGAGTTTCCACCTTCGATGGCACCATTAACGTTAGGAGCGCTGTATACTATATTATCCAAAGCAATGGCAATCGGACGTCCAACATTCTTTCCAGTCATTCTAGCCCAGATTTTAGCTCCGGCATTGGTCATGACCATCTTGATGGCAGGCTTACCCAATTCATCATAATCTTGTCTTGCTTCTTCAACACCATCACCTTCCAATGGGGCTTTTTCAGTACCTGGAGTTGTTTTGATGGCATATAAAGGGAAATAGCGTTGGTTTCCCTTCGTGCTTTTCTCTTCTATACCAAATAGGAATTTAACGTTGGCAGGTAGTGCATTTTTCACCACATCGTTGTTGATATAGCTGAAGAAAGTCGCAGTATCCTGAAGCGCTACAACACCAATGTTCGGAGAGAAGAATTTCTTGCCGTTCTTATCTGTCTGCACATCAATCGGGTTGATGACACGGAAGAAAGGATTTTGATTTTTTGAGGCAAGGGCAGTGTCGTTAAGCTTGCTGCTGTCTCCGGCACTTATGCCATTGAGGTAATTTTTCAAATTGTCATCAGCAACTTTCAGTGAACTTGCAAGTTCATCTATCTGATATACTTCCCAGAATTGCAGATTGGCGGAAGACTGAAGGAACTTACGAACACGCTCCGGATCATTCACCCCGGCAAGTTCAACGTTGATTACACCTTTGTTTTCATCCAGATTGATATTAGGTTGAGCGACTCCGAATTTATCGATACGCTTAACCAGAATCTTGTAGGTTTGATTGATTGCTCCTTTTGCGATCGTCTGAATTTTGGCGATCACCGCATTGTCATTATCACTGATTTTTACTTCTTTTCCTGGCCCTGCAAAAACAGAAGACAATTTGCCTTGTCCGTTCGCTTTGATATAAGCTTCGCTAAAAAGGGTGATATAGTCTGATTCGCTGTTTATTTTCTGAGCTGTTGCTGTTTTCAGCGCATTGTTCAGTGCAGGATCTTTGGGGTTATTGCTCAATGAACGGATCATTCCTTCCAAGCTTACGTCCATGGTAACACTCATACCACCTTGTAGATCCAAACCAAGATTCAGTTCGTTTTCTTTACATTTCTGATAAGTGGTTCCCAAATAAATTTCCTTGTCTTTTGTGCTGTCAAGGATTCTTTGGGTTTTGATTTTGATCATGGCCTGTACATCATCGGCAGACATTCCTGCAGACTGCTTTTTGATGATTTTTTCTGCCTGAGCCTTCACATCTTTTTCATAGCTGCGAACAGCCCATGTGTAGGAGAGTTCCCATAGGGAAATGACAATCAAGGCAATGGTGAAAAACCAGACTAACCCTTTCAGTTTCATGTTGCTTTGTTTTTTTTGGACTAATGAGTGAGATATAAAAGTCAATTAATTGAATAATAACCCTTATTACCACAATCATGTCCGTTCAAGTGAACCGACAATACGTCGTAAATTATGATTTAAGTGTGCAAAGATAGGGGAAAAACCCTTTTTTCAAAGTGTTACGCCATATGAATTATTCGGTTTCTCAATTTCCAATTCTGTGATGCTGAATAACTTGACTTCATTGGATTCTTTTTTGGGAAGAAAATAATCTTAGATTTGTCGTTTAATCAATCAATATGAAATTATCATCCTTGCTTGAACGGTTTTCTGAACCTGAAACATTAAAGATGGCCAAATTGGGCAGAGAGCTTAGGGCGCAGGGTCTTGATATAGTGGATTTGAGCCTTGGTGAACCTGATTTCGACACACCCGATCACATCAAATCCGCAGCCAAGCAGGCTATTGATGATAATTACAGCCATTATACCCCTGTTCCAGGATATGCTGACCTCAGGGAGGCAGTATGCGAAAAACTCAAAAGAGACAACAATCTTACCTATACTCCCGATCAGATTGTGGTTTCAACAGGAGCGAAACAATCCATAGCCAATCTTGTGTTGGCAGTTGTCGATCAGGGCGATGAGGTGATCATCCCCACACCATATTGGGTAACTTATGGCGCTTTGGTAAAACTGGCAGGTGGCATTCCCGTTTTGGTAAAAACCAAAATGGAAAATGGCTTTAAAATCACACCGGCCGAATTGGAGAGTCATATTGGTCCAAAGACAAAAATGTTCATGTTCTCATCTCCATGCAATCCAAGCGGGGCAGTTTACAGTGCCTCCGAACTGAAGGGCTTGAGTGATGTGCTGTCCAAGCATCCTGACATTTGCATCATGAGTGATGAGATATACGAATTCATCAATTTCGTTGGAAAGCACAAGAGCATCGCTCAGTTTGATTCCGTGAAAAATCAGACAGTAGTGGTTAATGGATTGAGTAAAGGATATGCCATGACAGGCTGGAGGGTAGGGTATATAGCAGCTCCAGCTCCGATTGCCAAAGCTTGCGAAAAATTACAGGGACAATTCACCAGTGCCACCAATTCAATCGCACAAAGAGCTGCCATCGCCGCTTTGTTGGGAGATACAAGTCCTTCTGAAAGCATGAAAAACGCTTTCTCAGAACGCAAAAAAGTGGTCATGAATTCTATCGGTGAAATTCCGGGTATCGTATGCCATGAGCCAGATGGCGCTTTTTATATTTTCCCGGTTGTCAAAAGTTATTTTGGCAAAAAAACACCTGATGGCGATGTGATAAATAACGCAGATGATTTGTGCATGTATTTGCTCAACAAAGCACATGTGTCAACAGTAACGGGCAGTGCATTCGGAGAACCCGATTGTATCAGAATCTCTTTCGCCAACAAAATTGAAAATATCGAAAAAGGATTGCAGCGCATCAAAAACGCTCTGCATGTGTTGGTGTAGATAACTTAGGTTAAAGACAATAACAACTCGTGTAACTTAAGAACCTGGGGTATGACCATTTCTGTTTCATCGTTACGTATGATGTAATCGCATCGCTTCATTTTTTCATCCTCACCCATCTGCAAATTCATTTTTTTCAAAACATCCATTTCGGATATGCCATCACGTTGCATTACCCTTTTGACTCTTGATTCCAAAGGAGCGGAAACTCCAATCACTTTATCAAGATGTTTTTCTGATCCGCTTTCAAAAATAAGTGCCTCTTCTTTGATGGCATAAGGTGCTGATTGTTTTTTCATCCAATCCGTCGCATCGGAAATGGTGAAAGGATGAACGATATCATTCAGCAATTTCAGGCGT
>JAURKN010000018.1 GCA_030831725.1 Ferruginibacter sp. | reverse complement strand
TAAGGATTTGAGATTTGCTAAATTTTCTTAATTGAAATTGCCGATAGATTTGTTTCAAAAACACCATGGCATCATTTAAGAATTTTGAAGAACTTGAGATTTGGCAAATTGCAAGAGAGATAAACAAGGCGGTTTTAAATATTATAAACAGCACAAAGCTAAAAAGTGATTTCATGCTCAAAGATCAAATGTCACGAGCATCGAGTTCTATCATGAATAATATCGCTGAAGGTTTTGGAAGAGGAGGCACAAAAGAATTTATTTATTTTCTCAGTATTGCAAGAGGGTCAGTGAATGAATTGATATCACAAGTTTTGCAATGCATAGACAATTCGTACATTGAAAGTGAATATGGAACAATCATTCAAAATAAATTGTATTCTTTAAACAATCAAATTGCAGGGTTTATCAAATATCTGAATCAATCGAAAATAAAAGGAAGTAAGTTTATGAACAACAATGACAATCACAAATCACAAATCACAGATCATAATTCAATTGTAAAAACAACCAACGCCGCCGCGCCCTTGGGAGCTTATCCGCATGCACGAAAAGTCGGGGATCTGCTTTTCCTCTCCGGCATTGGCAGCAGAAGAGCGTCCGACAACCAGATACCCGGACTGAAATTGGATGAGAACGGCAATATTCTTTCCTACGACATAGAAGCGGAGTGCCATAGTGTATTCGCCAATGTAAAGGCGGTTCTCGAAGCAAGTGGAAGCAGCTGGGAGAAAATCGTAGATGTGACCGTTTTCCTCACCAACATGAAAGCCGATTTTCCGACATACAACAAAATTTACGCTTCCTATTTCAAAGATGTGGAAGCATGCAGAACAACTGTAGAGATAAAAAGTCTGCCAACGCCCATCGCCATCGAATTGAAAGTAATCGCAACCTTATAACGTTTACCCATGAACGAAAATAACATACCCATGACCTTCGATCTGACCTATGCCAAACACATGGACTCGATCGACCCCCTAAGTGGCTTCCGTGAACAATTTTACATTCCGCATGTAAACGGAAACACTTCAATTTACTTTACCGGAAACTCTCTCGGCCTTCAGCCTAAAACCACACAGGACTATGTGCTGAATGAACTGGAGGACTGGGCCAACTATGGTGTGGAGGGGCATTTTCAAGCCAGAAATCCCTGGGTCAGCTACCATGAGATTTTTCCTGAAGTCCTCGCTCCGATTGTCGGCGCGCTCCCGGAGGAATTGGTCGTCATGAACCAATTGACGGTCAATCTTCATTTGTTGATGATGAGCTTTTATCGTCCGACAAAACAAAGATTCAAAATCATCTGCGAAGCAAAAGCTTTCCCTTCTGACCAATACGCTTTCCAATCGCAAGTACTACATCACGGACTAGATCCGAAAGAATGTATCATCGAAGTGTCTCCCAAACCTGGGACCGCAATAATAGATACCGAAGATATTCTGGAAACAATCAAGAAGCACGGACAAGAAACGGCGGTAGTGCTTTTCAGCGGTGTCAATTATTACAGTGGGCAGGTTTTTGACATGCCTCGCATATGCAAAGCTGCACACGAACAAGGCGCATACTGCGGATTCGATCTTGCTCATGCCGCAGGTAACATATCATTAAAACTACACGACTGGAACGTCGACTTCGCTTGCTGGTGTTCTTATAAATACTTGAACAGCGGTCCGGGCGGGGTTTCAGGCGTATACATCCACCAAAAACATGCTTCAAACAAGACCATGCCCCGACTCGCAGGATGGTGGGGACATGATAAAGAACATCGATTCGAAATGGGACCTGATTTCGATCCGATTCCTACGGCAGAAGGATGGCAGATGAGCAACGCACCTGTGTTGAGTATGTCGGCACACAAAGCTTCTCTGGATATTTTTGCGGAAGCGGGAATGGAACGACTTGCAAGCAAAGGCAAACAGCTGAGCGGATATATGATGTATATACTCGATCAAATCAATGCCAACGCTAACCAACCTGTTTTTGAAATCATCACACCAAGGAATGATGATGAGAGAGGCTGTCAGGTTTCCATGCTCACTTTAAAAAATGGCAGACAACTGTTTGAAACACTAATGAGTTCCGGCGTCATTGCTGACTGGAGGGAACCCAATGTAATCCGTGTGGCACCCGTCCCCCTCTACAACAGCTTTGAAGATGTGTTCCGTTTCGGAAAAATCATAGAGCATTTCATTCAGCACAACCAATAATTAAACATCATTTATTTCAGCAGAAATCGACTAAAAAAAATGATTCCGCTGAAATCCATTCGAAATAATTCATATGAAAAAAGAAGTCACCATCATCGGCGCAGGACTGGTCGGATCTTTACTCTCCGTTTATCTTACCCGACAGGGTTATCGCGTAAATATTTACGAGAGAAGAGACGACATGAGAAAAAAGAACTGGACGGGCGGCCGCTCCATCAATCTTGCCCTCAGCGACCGTGGCATACGTGCTTTGGAAGAAGTTGGACTGATGGATGAGATTAGAAAAATCGCCATCCCTATGCATGGCAGATCTCTACATAGCCCTGATGGAAAAATCGGTTATCAACCTTATGGAAAAGAAGGACAGTTCATCAACTCCGTATCACGCGGAGAGTTGAACAAAACCCTGATGGACCTTGCGGAAGAAAATGGGGCAACAATCCATTTCAACGAACGCTGCGACCAAATCAATTGGAACAAAAACGAAGTTGTTTTCACCAACCTGGAAACGCATGAAACCCATTCGGTAACATCAGACCTTATTTTCGGCAGCGATGGCGCTTTCGCCGCTTCGCGTTTGACGCATCAGCTGCAATCGGATCGTTTCAATTATAGTCAGTACTATATCGATTTCGGTTATAAAGAACTGACAATACCTGCCGGAGAAAACGGCAGCTTCCGCATGGAAAAAAATGATCTTCATATATGGCCACGCGGAAACTACATGATGATCGCACTACCTAATCCCGATGGCACGTTCACTTGTACCTTGTTTTTCCCATTTGAAGGAAATCCTTCATTCGCCTCTTTGCAAACCCCTGAGCAAGTAAGAACCTTCTTCAACGAAACTTTTTCAGATGCATCTGCCATGATGCCGGATCTGGAAACAGAATACTTCGCCAATGCCACTTCTTCTCTGGTAACAGTAAAGTGTTCTCCATGGGTAAGAGGAGATCATTTCGCACTGATTGGCGATGCGGCACATGCCATCGTTCCTTTCTTCGGACAAGGTATGAATTGCGGATTTGAAGATTGCTATGTATTGAACAAACTCATCGACAAACACAATCATAAT
>JAURKN010000181.1 GCA_030831725.1 Ferruginibacter sp. | reverse complement strand
GCCATATCAAGCAGTGTCTTGTATTTATCCTTGCTCACTCTTCCTGGAAAGGCCTCCATAGGAATCCAGTTCGCGCCTTTCATATAAATAGGTTTTCCGTTTTTTTGAAAATAAAAACTCGTTCCGATGCTGTCTTTCACTTGAATCAGCTTCATGTCCTTCTTTCTTTTTCGATTCAGCAGATCTCTTTTTTTCTGTCTTGCATCATAAAAAGAAATATTGTCGTATGCTTCAATATGCACCGGTTTCCATATCCCTCCTGCAGCATATGAAGGTCCCCAATCCCATCCAAACTGATACTGTGCTTTTCTGGCATAAATCCGATTATGATCCGGACGAACCAATGGGAGTTGACTTTTGGCAATGCTGTCCGTAATTTTTTTGTTAGACCTGATCTGAACCCAAATTTCATTCTCACCTTGCTTCATCATTTGTTTCACCGGGAAAGTCCATATCCTGAACATATTGTCGGTTGATCCGATCCATTGTCCGTTAAGGTAGATGTTGGAATACGTATCAATGCCTTCAAAAATCAGATCCATTTTTTTTCTGTTCAACAATGATGTGTCGGCGAAAAATGTGTGTTGATAGAGCAGGGTAGATGTGTCTATCCATTGGAGGTTTTGTTCATTCATTCCGAAAAAAGGATCTTCTATAAGACCATTCATCGCAAGATCCGTATAGATACTTCCGGGAATAAAGGCATGAAGTGAGTTCGGGTCATTTAAATCCTGCAGATAGTTATGAACCGGTTTTTTGTTTGTAGGATTGATGAGACGCCATGATGTCAAATCTTTTTTTATGGATTGGCCATGAATCTTTTGAAAGCAAAATATAGCTGTCCAAAAAAGGACCGATAAGATTTTGCTGATTTTTCTTTTCATATGTTAGTTATGGTGGATAGAGTAATGAATGAGGATCTCTTGTTGTAAAAAAATGTTCAATTTTTTTGTAGCTCCTCGACCATTTTTTTTACTTCGTTTTCATCAAGCATGAATTGCTCCAATGACTCATTCATTTCGGAACGGACAAATTCCATTTTACTTTTTATTTTCACTCGGGCTGAGCTGTGAAATTCAGTAGCACGGGTTTTTGTTCTCATTTCGTTGATGTTGTCCGATCTGATTCCGCTTCCGGGCATGATGATGATCCTGTCGGCTGATTTTTCTATCAACGATGCAATCAGGTCGATTCCTTCCATAGCATTCTGTCTTTGTCCGCTGGTTAGGATTCGCTCACATCCACACTCGATGATATCTTCCATCGCTTTCAAAGGATCATTGCATCTGTCGAAAGCACGATGAAAAGTGACGCCCATTGGATAAGACAGTGTGATAAGAGATCTCATTCTTTCCTTATCTATGTCGCCGTTTTCCAGCAATATTCCGGTTACGATTCCGTCGCATCCCAAATTTTTGCAGATTTCTATATCTACTTTCATCAACTCGAATTCTTCATGAGTATACAGGAAATCTCCGCCTCTGGGCCTGATGATGGGAAACAAATGAATTCGTGTATTGAGTCTGGCCATTTTGATCAACCCATAAGATGGTGTTGTTCCGCCTTCTCCCGGATTGTCGCAAAGCTCTATGCGATCGGCACCTGCACGCTCTGCAATCAGACAGCTCTCAAGATTGAAGGCAATGACTTCGAGTATGGGTTTCATGTTAGAGCAGAAATTTGGAAGGATTAATCTTATTCTCCGTGTTCGATTTCATACTGAATACGAATCCTTTTTGAATGGCGTATGCTCCGGTTTCTCCCTTTTTGTTTATGGCAAGAAATCCCACTTGTAAGGTTGCCGCTTTTTTAGGATCCCTATTTACAATTCGCTCGCATGCTTTTTTACAAGCCATTTCAGGGGAGAGGCCTTGTCGCATCAATTCAACCACGGTATGGGTACCGCATATCCGAATGACTTCTTCCCCAACACCACTGCTGGTTGCAGCCCCAATTTCATTGTCAACAAACAAACCGGCACCAATGATCGGCGAGTCTCCTGAACGACCATGAATTTTGAATGCCATTCCGCTTGTGGTTACCGCACCGGACAAATTCCCTTGCTGGTCCAAAGCAAGAAGACCCATTGTATCATGATTGGCCGTTCCGTCCTCAAAAAAAGCAGGTGCGAAAGGGCCATTGCCTTTTTTATTTTCTATGTTGATTTCAGGTTTGTATTGCGATTTCTCAAGCCATTTTTGATAAGCCTTTTTACCGGATTCCGATAGTTCGCCAGATTCTAACGGGAAGCCATTTTGAAGCGCGAATTTTTGCGCTCCATCGCCAACAAGCAAAACATGCGGGGTGGTTTCCATCACTTTACGGGCCACAGAAATGGGATGTTTTATTCTCTCCAATCCGGCTACGGCACCACAGTTCGATTTGTCATCCATAATGCATGCATCCAGTGTTACTATGCCATCCCGATCCGGGTATCCACCCAAGCCTACACAGCAGTCGATAGTATCTTCTATATATCTTGCACCGGCCTCAACCGCATCCAATGCAGATCCTCCTTGTTCAAGCACTTTCCATGCTTCCGCATTTACCGGCATACCGCTGTCCCATGTTGATACAACCAATGGCTTTTGAACCGCGTTAGTCCATTTGGGAAGCTGAAAAGATGCCAATCCTAATGAACTCAATTTTAGAAAATTTCTTCTTTGCATATTTGATGATTCAGTATAAATAAAAAGGCTGTTTCAAGGTAGTTTAATTTTTTCAAAAACATCATGCTTCACCAATTTCAGAGACCAAAATCACCACCATAATCCTGCCAAACGAGTCAATTCTTTCGTACATTGCAGCAGAAGGAAATTCAATGTTTCTCTTCGTTTTGTATTCATGAAGAAAAAAAAATCAACCAAGGTTTCTCCCAATGCCCAAATCAGGTTAATCAAAGGGAGATTAGACATCAGCAGAAGCGGAATGGGATTTGTGATTGCCGAGGATTTTCAAAAAGACATCCTCGTAAAACCTAACGATTTCGGCAAGGCGATGCATGGTGATGTGGTGAGGGTGCAGGTTGCAAAAGGCGGAGCAATAAACAGAAGGGTGGAAGGTAAAGTGGTTGATGTAGTTGAACGCAAACAAACCCGATTTTCAGGCGACATTCATATTTCTCGAGACATCGCTTTTTTTCAACCTTCCGGGGATAAACCGGTTCCCGATTTTTTTATCCCGGCCGATCAGTTGAATGGTGCTGAAAATGGAGACCGTGTTATTGTGAGACTGGTAAGATGGGATGCAAGTGATCGAAAGCCGATCGGTAGGGTCGAATCCGTCATTTCAGCGAAAGATGAGGCGGATATGGCCATGAAGGAATTGTTGATTGAAAATGGATTCGCACTGGAGTTTGATGATGTTGTAATCCAGGAGATGAAACAACTGGATGATAGGATCAGCCAGGAAGAATTGAAACGAAGAAAAGACTTCAGGAAAGTGCTTACTTTCACCATCGATCCGGTTGATGCCAAGGATTTTGATGACGCCCTTTCCATCCGTGAAATAGCAAAAGATGTTTTTGAGATTGGCGTGCATATCGCAGATGTCAGCCATTTTGTAAAACCGGAAACACTTCTTGATCAGGAAGCCTATCAAAGAGCAACCAGCGTATATCTGCCAGACAGGGTTAATCCCATGTTGCCCGAAAAAATTTCGAATGAACTCTGTTCTCTCCGGCCGCATGAAGACAAATTCACATTCTCCTGTGTTTTTGAAATCGAAAGAAATGGAAAAATCAGAAATCAATGGATAGGAAGAACACTGATACATAGTGACCATCGCTTCACCTATGAAGATGTTCAAAACACCATCGAAACAAAATCAGGGAAATACCTCGATGAGATCTTGCTACTCAATGAACTTGCTCAGCATTATAGAAAACAAAGATTTGAAAACGGAGCGATAAATTTTTCGTCTACGGAAGTAAGGTTTCAGCTTGATGCTGATGGAAAACCTATCGGAATCATCGTTAAAGAAAGTAAGGAGGCGCATAAGCTAATTGAAGAATTCATGTTATTGGCAAACAGGACGGTTGCTGAGTTCATCGCCAAGATCAACGTGAATGACAAGCCATTGCCTTTTCCTTACCGCATACATGATACGCCAGATGATGAAAAATTGAAACCCTTTGTGGCATTCGCCAGAAAGTTTGGATATAGTTTCGACATGCACAACGAAAAAGAAGTAGCTGCTTCTTTCAATAAATTGCTGAAAGAAGTGAGCGGGAAGCCGGAACAGCATGTGTTGGAACAATTGGGGATTCGTACCATGGCCAAAGCCATTTACACTTCAGAAAATATCGGGCATTATGGATTGGGTTTCGAACATTATTGCCATTTCACTTCGCCCATACGTCGTTATCCCGACGTGATGGTTCATCGTATCTTACAGGATTGTTTGGATGGGCATCCCAAAGCGGAAAAAAAACTGGAGCAGTGGTGTAAGCATTGCAGTGAAAGAGAAAGGGCCGCGATGGAAACAGAACGTGCGGGTAACAAATACAAGCAAGTTGAATTCATGAAACAATATGTAGGTGAGGAGTTTGACGGAATCATCAGTGGAGTATCCTCTTTTGGATTTTGGGTTGAGACAGTGGAACACAAATGCGAAGGTTTGGTGAGTTTGAGAGATATCAATGTGTATGATGACTTTTTTCATGATGAATCCGATTATGCTTTGGTAGGTGCTTTTACAAAAAAGAAATTCCGGATGGGGGATAAGATCAGGATTCAGGTGATGTCGGCCAATTTGGTGAAACGTCAACTGGATTATGCCTGGGTGGCTGAAGGTATTGGACCGATAGGCACAAAAAAAATCAAGAGAAACAAATAAAACGAAAACATAAATTTCTTTTCAATTCACATGAGATCATTTCAGGAGCTATCCGTTTTTTTTGAACAAGAGGTCAACAAACGTTTCTTTCCGGAACAACCGAAAAATTTATACGATGCCGCTCAATACATTTTGGGCATAGG
>JAURKN010000180.1 GCA_030831725.1 Ferruginibacter sp. | reverse complement strand
CAATTTCTTCATCGATCTCGCCAGTCCCGGACAAATACTTGGGCATCTGCTAAAAAAGAAATCGACCACAAGTATTTTTCCTTTGAGATCATCCAGACTTACTTTCTTTCCCAGTTGATTCGTAAACTGAATGTTCTCAACTTGATGCCATACAGTGTCATTCGACATTTTACCTCGAACGGAAACCTGTCTGACGCTATCATAGAAATAATGTGGCGGCATAACCACCGCGTCTTTGCTGTAATGCTTCATGATGAAGTATCCTGCAAAGGGCATCAGAATGACCAAGATGAATGATATGATTGTCTTCTTGTTCAGCATGTTCAAAAGTTCAACAAAAATAAAGCAAACAGGTTCGTTGTGAAATAAAAAAACCATCGCTTTGAAAACAAACGATGGTTTATTATGATTTTAGTTTTTAAGATCAATGTTGAGCGGGCACTTTGATTTCAGTTTCTACCTTGTTTGTTCTGCTTCCGGCATCGGTGTTTCTCAGGTTTTTCCAGCTGTTTCCATCAGCAAGGAAAGCAATAATGAACCATACAAACAATACCAAAGGAACGATGATGGTCATGATGAAATTTCTGATTTCGTCACCGAGGTGCATGAAAACAGAAACGATATAATATGCCTTAGCCAAGGTTAAAACGCCAATTACGATTTTGGTTGAGAGAATGGTAAAATCTCCCAAAGAAGTTCCTTTTGCATAGAGGAAATATCCAAGTCCAAGTTCGACGATTGTCAAAACGGATAAAACCCAGAAAATGCGCCATATTTTTTTTGTACCTCCCGAATGGTCGGGGTGAAAAGTAACTTCAGGAAAATCTTGTTGAACTTGCATATGATTAATTTGGAAAGTGTAATGAATAATTTGCTGAACAAACTTTTTTATACCAGGTGAAAGCAGAGGAATACGAATACCCATACCAGGTCCACAAAGTGCCAGTAGAGTCCTGCTTTTTCGATCATTTCATAATGTCCGCGCTGGTCGAAGTGACCGAGTTTGGTTTTGATGTACATCACAATATTGATTACCACTCCGCTAAATACGTGGAAACCATGGAAACCGGTGATTCCGAAGAAGTAACCGCCGAATGCGATAGGTCCTGTTTTGGTAGCATGAATACCTGATGCTGCGATTTGCTCAATCAATTGACTGTCGCTTACTTGATGTGCCGTGTGCTCTGCGCCATGATGCATCGTGTTCGCAATAGCCATAAGTTTATCGTGAGGTGTGTTCTTAAGCGCTGCCATCAACTCCTCCTGTGAAAGGGCAACACCCCATGGATTCATTTTCACTGTTGTAGGAATCACATCTAATGTTCCATCAGCCAACATAGCAACGTGCTCTCCGGTTAACAAGTGCGTCCACTCCCATGCCTGACAACCCAAAAACGCAAGTCCGCCAATGATGGTGAGTATCATATATTTCTCAACGCCTTTGCGGTTCATTTGATGTCCTTCATGTACTGCAAGTACCATCGTAACCGAACTGAAAATCAGAATGAAGGTCATCAAACTCACGAATGCGAGAGGTAAATTAGCATGTCCTGCAAAAGGGAATGAGTTGAAAACCTGGTTAGGATCAGCCCAGTGATTCACACTAAAACGTATCGTTCCATAGCTGATCAGAAATGCTCCGAAAGTGAAGGCATCACTCATCAGAAAATACCACATCATCACTTTCCCATAATTGACATTGAACGGACTCTTACCTCCGCTCCACCATTTTGTACCCGCAGGAATTGTTGTTGCTCCCATGTTGTTTTAGTGTTACTTTTTACTATGCTTATGTCAAAAGTTAAAATGATTCATTTCAACTTTTTGGTTTTTTAATTGTTGTCTCTTTGGCTTCTTTATCTGATCAATATCAAAAATATCAACAGATAAATCCAAAGCGCATCTACAAAATGCCAATACGTACCAATCAATTCAACGGGTACCGTACTGT
The DNA here is from genome assembly GCA_030831725.1 of Ferruginibacter sp. Classification (GTDB taxonomy): domain Bacteria; phylum Bacteroidota; class Bacteroidia; order Chitinophagales; family Chitinophagaceae; genus Ferruginibacter. Next base: position 10,093 of record JAURKN010000180.1, on the reverse strand, counting down.
ACACCCTTTTCTTTTTGCTGAATGCCATCAAACTCATGACAATCAGTGAAATCACACCCCCGGCTACGTGCAAAGCATGAAGCCCTACGATCACATACAAAAACGAATAGGCCACATTTGCCTGTAACGTCATTCCCTGGGACCAAAATGCCTTGAATCCGACATATTGAATCACCATGAACACGATACCCAACACAGCAGTCACTGTCATCCATCTTCTATAATTGCCCATCGCTCTGCTTCTGAAAGACTTGTCTGCCAGATAGATGGTGGCACTGCTCAAAAGAATGACTATGGTGCTGTACCAAAATGCCATTGGTAAATCATAACTGACCCAACCTGCTTGATTTCGTTTTACGATGTAGGCACTTGTAAGTCCTGCAAACATCATTACGATGCTTCCAATTCCAATCCACAAGGTTAATTTGTGGGGATGAATCTTGTTTTTTGTTATGATCTCCTCTCTTTCCATTCCACTTTATATATGGTTAAGATCTCCGTTTTCTGAATTCTTGTTTTATCGGCATAAAGACTCAATAGTACGATTATGAGATAAAAGTATGAACCAAACATTACCTTCCTGGCGGCGTTCACATCCATCTTCCAATACAATCTCACGCTCAAAACAACCATGGCGATATTGCAAAACAACAAAATCCACATGCTCATTTCACCACTCATTGGACCCGCTTCGCTAACAGGTATCAAATGAGGCAGAATACCAACCGGTATCATCATCGCACTATACATGATTGATTGTATAGCGGTGAATTTCGTCGGACCTTTGTCGCTCGGCAATAATTTGAAACCTGCTGCCGAATAATCTTTGTGAGCCACCCAGGCAATCGCCCAAAAATGGGGGAATTGCCATAGAAACTGAATCGCAAAAAGTATCCACCCTCCGATCCAGCTGTTCTGGTTTCCAGTTTCAAAACTAGCCACCCAACCGATCAAACAAGGCAGAGCTCCGGGAATCGCACCTACAAGTACAGCTATCGAATTCACCTTTTTCAATGGGGTGTATACAAATCCGTACAAGATGAGACTGATGAAACTCAAAACCGCAGCTTCCGTGCTGAACGAATACATGATCAACACACCCAACGCTCCGATGATCCCCGCGAAAGACCAAGCTTCGCCTGCAGTCATTCTGCCACTGGCAACAGGCCTTCCAGCCGTACGCATCATCATCGCATCTGTTTTGCGCTCCAAAATCTGGTTGATGGCGTTCGATGAACCAGTCACCAACATTCCACCTGCAAAAAGTAAAAGAACTTGTCCAAGGTCAAAATTGACATTGGGAGCGAGGAGATAGCTGATTACCGCACTAAAAACAACTACAAAACTTAATGTGAACTTGGTCAATAAAAAGTAATCTTTCCCTTTACTGGCCAGTGCAAATGATGCAGACTGTTTTATGTTGCTTTTCTCCTCCACTTATTTTTATCAATGTTTGCTTTCGTCAGCACCTACAGGTACATCCTGAGCAATGAATTCTTTTCCGTCTTTCGCATAATCATATGGCCAACGATGAACTTCAGGAAGCTCACCAGGCCAGTTACCATGTCCCGGACGAATCGGTGTAGTCCACTCGAGCGTGTTGGCACCCCATGGATTTAACGTAGTAACTTTTCTGCCCTTGAATATGCTATAGAAGAAATTGATGACAAACAAAATCTGAACAGCAAACACGATGAGTGCCACCAAGCTGATGAACTGGTTCAATTCACCGAACTGCTTGAATGATTCCCAGTTTGAGAAGTCATAATAACGACGAGGCATACCCGCAAGCCCTTCGTAGTGCATAGGCCAGAAAATGAGGTAAGCGCCGATGATGGTTACCCAGAAGTGGATGTAAGCCAACGTATTGTTCAAATATCTTCCGAACATTTTAGGGAACCAATGATATACTCCGGCATACATACCGAAGAAGGATGCCACACCCATCACAATGTGGAAGTGGGCGATAACGAAATAAGTATCGTGAAGATGAACGTCGAGGGCTGAGTTACCAAGGAAGATACCGGTAAGTCCACCGCTGATGAACAAACTCACAAAACCGATGGCAAAAAGCATTCCCGGAGTGAAACGGATATTTCCTTTCCAGATGGTGGTTAACCAGTTGAACACTTTAATTGCCGAAGGAACCGCAATCAACAAAGTAAGCAACACAAACACTGATCCCAAAAACGGATTAAGTCCGGTTACGAACATATGGTGTGCCCAAACAAGGAACGCGAGAATCGTGATGGCGAACAAAGACCCAACCATCGCCATATATCCAAAGATTGGTTTACGGCTGTTGACAGAGAGAATTTCTGAAGACATTCCCATCGCAGGCAACAGGATGATGTACACCTCAGGGTGTCCGAGGAACCAGAACAAGTGCTGGAACAAAATGGCACTTCCTCCTTCATTTGGAAGAACCTTTCCGGCAACGATGATGTCGCTCAAGTAGAAGCTAGTACCCAAATTACGATCGAACAAAAGTAGTATCGCACCTGAAAGCAATACAGGGAAAGAAAGTACGCCAAGTACTGCGGTAAAAAACAACGCCCAAACCGTCAATGGCATACGGGTCATACTCATTCCCTTTGTTCTCAGGTTCAAAACTGTGGTGATATAGTTCAAGCCTCCTAAGAGAGAAGAAACAATAAAGAACGACATACTAACAAGCCACAAATCCATTCCAATCTTACTTCCTGAAGAAGCCTCACCGAGTGCGCTTAGAGGAGGATATATCGTCCATCCTCCGCTTGCAGGTCCGGTTTGTACGAAAAGGGAAGACATCATGATAACAGATGCCAAGAAGAAAAACCAGTAACTGAGCATGTTGAGCATAGGCGAAGCCATATCTCTTGCTCCGATTTGCAAAGGAATCAGAAAATTGGCGAAGGTTCCGCTAAGTCCGGCAGTCAATACGAAGAAAACCAATATTGTACCGTGCATCGTTACCAGCGCGTAATAAAATTCGGGGTTCAACTTTCCGCCTTTTGCCCAATGACCTAAAAAGTCTTCCAACCAAGGATAGGTTGCATTGGGATCGCCCAATTGCAAACGGAAGATTACAGAGAAAAGACCGCCAATGATTGCCCAGATGATACCGGTGATCAAAAATTGTCTGGCGATCATCTTGTGATCCATACTGAAAATGTACTTCGAAATGAAGGTCTCCTGATGATGATGGTCGTGATGGTCATGTGCATGAGCATCGTGCATCGCTGATTCGTGTGCTGCTACTGTGTCCATAGTTCAGGTATTTATTTTTTCTTGATTAAGGTTTGATCATTTGAGCTACTACTTGTTGTTTTGCAGTTGTATCTGTTGTAGCTTGGTTTTCTTTGGCTTTCGAAGGATCCTTTTCCGGATGAAGGGTAAGGTACTCCGGCTTTTGTTCAGACAGCCACTTGTTATATTGTTCTTCCGTTTCCACCACAATCACTCCGCGCATGGAGAAGTGTCCTTTTCCACACATCTGATCGCAACTGATCTCATATACGAAGTTTGGATTTCCGGTTCTCTTTTTCATCTCTTCCGTGGTGTACTTCGGTGTAAACCACATGGTTGTCGGAATACCTGGTACAGCGTCCATTTTCAATCTGAAATGAGAAAGTCCCACGTCGTGAATCACATCCTGTGCGTTGATCACCAATTTTACAGGCTTTCCAACAGGTAGGTGCATTTCTGTGGTATGAAGATCGTCGTGACTGTCCGGATCAGCGAAGTCTACTGCCAATGTGTTTCCGGAAGGCTTGTTGTATAGTTTGTAGTTTTTCTTTCCCAGTTTGTTGTCAACACCAGGGTAGCGCATGTCCCATGCGAATTGATGGCCGGTGATTTCCACAACAATAGCTTCTTTCGGAGCGTCTGCGGTAATGCGGAACCAGAATTTCAATCCGAATACAACCAATACTGTAAGGAAGATTGCCGGAACAGTTGTCCAAATTAATTCCAGTTTATTGTTGTGAGGAAAATAAAAAGCTTTCTTACCATCTTGCTCCTGGTATTTGTATGCGAACCAAAACAGCAGGGTTTGTGTGATGATAAAAACCAAACCGGTAACAGCTGTCGTTATGTACAGCATCTCGTCGATTTTTTCTCCTTCAACAGATGCGGAACCTTGTGGGAACAACGTTTTTCCAAAATAGAGTTCATTACAATACCATGCACCGATGAAGCCCAGGATAAGAAAGGCGATCATCAGAAACGCGTTGATCTTGTTGTTTTGCTTGCGGGATTTCTCCTCGCCTTTCAACACACTTACGTATTCGCTGGCCTTTGCGATTTGAAATATCACGATGAAGATCATCGCTGTAATGGCTACGAGATATAAATCCTTCATTGGTTGTTTTTTTATCTTTCCTTACTTACTTTTTTATTATCACGTGTTGTTCCGAATTAAGTATGATGTATCATACTCTCTTTGATGAACGGATGGTTTTTCATCACCAGCGAGTTTGTGGAAAGATATTTTCCAACTACCAGCATGATGATTCCTATGAACAAAGCAGGAACACCCAGCTCAAAGAAATACATTTTCGGATGTCCTTTTACTGTACCCGGCATAACCATTTGATAAAAGTCTATCCAGTGACCGACGATGATCAACACACCCATGAAAACCAGGAGACTCCAACTTCTTTTCGCACCGCGCTTCATCAGAATCAACAAAGGACACAGGAAGTTAAGAATCAAATTGACAAAGAAAATGAAATGATAAGGTCCTGATTTGTCTGCAGTACCAATTCTTTCAACAAAATACTTTGTTTCTTCAGGCTGGTTGCTATACCAGATCAGCATATACTGAGAAAACCACAGGTAGGTCCAGAACACAGAGAATGCGAACATGAATTTACCAACGTCATGCAAATGTTCTTCTGTCACATATTCAAGCTTTCCTTTGTTTTTAAGGTAAACGATGTAAATCGCAACGAGAGACATTCCTGATACGAAAGTGCTCGCGAAAGTGTACCAGCTGTACATGGTGCTGTACCAATGCGCATCGATGCTCATCAACCACAACCAAGGAATGGTTGACGCTACGGACAAACCAAAGAACACACAATACAATGAAGCCCAAACGGTATTTTTAAAAATCCATTTTTTTCCTGTCTCATAATCCATTTGTCCGTCTTTATCAGACTGCAGACTTAAGGATCTCATTTTTCTTCCCAACAACCACCACATCAAAATCGAAACAGCAGACCAAATGGTATAGAAAGTAGGATTGAGGAATCCGCTTTTACCATTAAGAATGGGATCGTTTTTCACTGCTTCGTTGTCGAGCCAATGATAAATATCGGTTCTTCCACCCCAGATGATGGCCATCAAAACCAAAAAGGTGATGATACCCAAAACAGGAACGACGCTGGAAATGGCTTCAGGTACTCTTCTCAGAGCGATTTGCCATCCACCCATTGCCATAGTGGTCACACAAATGAAAAACATGGAAGCGTTTACTACCAGCAACCAGTATGCGCTGTTCTGGAGCAATACGGCCCAAAAACGGGTGCTGTCACTCGCAGCGTGATGTGCGTCGTGTCCTCCGCCGTGTGCTACGGGAGCGAAAGGATGATACATGATAAAACCGTACAACAAGGCAACCACACCTACGCCGATCAAACCCCATGTCCATTTCTTGTAGCTGGCCGATATTTCAAATTGATGATTCATTAGATAAACTTTATTTGTTGTAACTAGACGATGCTTGTCTGGTAATTGTATTTCTTTTTTTATTATTTCGCTTTAGTGGTATCTGTTGATGGTGCTTGCGCCGCAGTAGCTTTTGGTTGTAGCGTGCGGATATACTTCACCAACATCCAGCGTTGCTTTCTGTCGAGTTGTGAAGCATAACTTCCCATCAGGTTTTTACCATAGGTCAACGAATGGAACATGGTTCCGTCAGCCATTTTCACATACGTATCCAAAGTAAGATTCGCGATACCTCCGATTTTTCCGGAAGTAGCAATCGGACCATTACCAGCTCCCTTCTCACCATGACAAATAGCACAATTGATATTGAACAATCTGCCAGCTTCTTTCATTTCGTCAACAGACAAACTGTCGATAGGGTTTTTCACACCCGCACTCATTACATAACCCATGCTGTCATTGCGCAATGTATAAGGATAGAGCTCTCCGCGCTTGATGGTTCCCGACACAGGGTTGTTGTCGTAATAAATCTTCGCTCCTTTGTTTAGCGGGTCGTTTGTAAAAACGGATGAATCGCGCTCGGCATAAGTTTCATAGCCGCGGCTGTATGCCATGTCTGGCATGTAAACCGATCCAGGTTTTGTTTTGTCATTTCCGCAGCCGATCATCCCCATAATCATGGTGAAAGCGACAGCTGAAATTGTAATACATTTTTTCATGCGTATGTTGTTATTACTCCATTTTTGTCTCATGTCATATTTTCTTCTTTGATCCATGTGGAGAAGTGATATGATATGTTCTTTTTATAAGGCTCTTGACTTGGTCTAAAGCCCTCTCGAGTGAATTTTCAATTAAATCAATATCCTTTCTCTTCACGATACAGCTTCTGCTCACGATCGTATCTTCCAATCCACCAACCGGTTTCAGCATGCTGAACGTTTATTTCTTTCGCTCCGTTTTTCTCTAAAAACTGTTGCAATTCAGCATCGTTTGTTTTATCTGTGCACTCTATCGCCATAACAAAAAGATCATCTGTTGCCCTTGCATGGAAATGATGTTTTTTCACGAATGGAGAAAGCTGACAGAGGTAGCAGAAAGTAAGCACCATACCTACCGCGGAAAACAACACCGTCAATTCGAAGGTGATGGGTATCCATGCGGGTAATGCGAAGTGCGGCTTACCTCCGATGTTCAAAGGCCAGTCTTTGGTAAACACCCAGCTCATGAAACTCAAGGCTGTCGTAGTTCCGGTGATGGCATAAATGAAACCGGCAGTATGCAAACTGGTTTCACGCAATCCCATGGCATGATCTAACCCATGAACGGGAAACGGGGTGTAAACGTCGTGGATTTTGTATCCGGCTTTACGAACCTGCTTTACTGCAGGAAACAAAACCTTCTCGTCGTCGAAACATCCCACCACAAATTTTTTAATTCCTCCGGCCATATTGTTGTTATTAACTTTTTAAACGTAATGTATCTTTCTGTTGATTAGGATTAATGTGCATGTTCAACCTCTTCCACATAAAACTTCTCCGCATCCGCTTTTTCTATGTCCGTCATTTTTGCCTTGTAGTTCTCACCACTGGTTTTCAAAATAGACTTGATCTCTGCCACAGCGATTACAGGGAAGTATTTGGCGAAAAGGAAGAAGCAGGTAAAGAACAATCCGAACGTACCCAGATAAAATCCGATCTCCCAAATCGTTGGTGTGTAATACGTACTCCAGCTTGATGGAAGGAAATCACGATAAATGGAAGTAACGATAATTACAAAACGCTCGTACCACATACCGATGTTCACCACGATACTCATGAAGAATGTTACGGTGATGTTTCTTCTGAGTTTGCTGCTCCAGAACAATTGTGGAGATATCACGTTACAAAACATCATCAACCAATAAGACCAACCATAAGGACTGAAGATGTTTGCACGGTTTTGGCTAAACGCATACCACTCATATGGATTTTGACCGTACCAAGCAATGAACAACTCTGTCAGATAAGCACATCCTACGATACTTCCGGTCAATACGATAACCTTGTTCATCGCTTCGATGTGACCGATGGTGATATAATCTTCCAGGTTCATCACTTTTCTTACAACAATCAAGAGGGTTTGCACCATGGCGAAACCACTGAAAATCGCACCAGCAACGAAATAAGGAGGGAATATGGTTGTGTGCCAACCTGGTACTACCGATGTGGCGAAGTCGAACGATACGATGGTGTGTACCGAAAGTACAAGCGGTGTACTCAAACCGGCCAGAACCAAAGAAAGGGATTCATGACGTTGCCAATGTTTGGTACTTCCCGTCCAACCGAATGCAGCGACACCATAAAGCATCTTACGCAATTTGGTTTTCGCACGATCTCTCACAGTAGCCAGATCCGGAATCAATCCCGAATACCAGAAGAGCAATGAAACCGTGAAATAAGTTGATATCGCAAACACGTCCCAAAGAAGGGGAGAGTTGAAATTAACCCAAAGCGGACCGCGGGAGTTTGGATAAGGTAAAACGAAGAATGCCATCCACACACGACCCATGTGCCAAATCGGAAACTGTCCTGCGCACATTACCGCAAAAATGGTCATCGCCTCAGCAGCTCTGTTCACACCTGTTCTCCATCCCTGGCGGAAAAGCAGCAATATCGCAGAAATCAGCGTACCTGCGTGACCGATACCTACCCACCAAACGAAGTTGGTGATGTCCCAACCCCAACCAATGGTTTTGTTCAGGTTCCACTGACCGATACCGTAAGTCACCTCGCGGTAAACAGAGTAAGCTCCGAAAAGAAGCAAAGCCACACTGATGTAGAAACCGATATACCAAAGGCGTGTCGGTTTAGTCTCAATAGGACTGATGATGTCTTCGGTCACCTGGTGATAATCTTTATTACCACCAACCAATGGTTCCCTGATCTGTGATTCGTATTTGAGTAATGACATATGCTATTTTGCTTTTTGCCCTTTTTAAGAACTTGTTTTTTAATGCTTAGTGATGTGCAGGCGCCTCTGCTTTTGTATCATGATGCGCTGTTTCGTGTCCTGCCGCACCTATTTGTCTGTCTGTGTTTCTGATTTTAGCCAGATAACTCACGTTAGGCAGTACGTGAAGTTGTTCAAGTACATAGAAGTTTCTGTCCTTGTCAGATCTTGCGATCGACACATCACTCTGCTTATCGTTGACATTACCAAAACTGATCGCATGTGTCGGACAAGCTTGCATACAAGCTGTTTTCACATTTCTCACCAAAGTAGGATCCTGATTCTTCTTGGCATCCAACTTGCTCTCCTGCAAACGCTGAACACAGAATGAACATTTTTCAATCACCCCTCTTGAACGAACGGTAACATCCGGATTCAGTACCATGCGAGTAAGATCATCGTTCATTTGGAATACCGCCTCGTCAAGCTCACTACCACGCAGCGGTTGCTGGTTGTCGGTGAAGCTGTCAGATCCGGTGAAATCGAGCCAGTTGAAACGACGAACCTTGAATGGACAGTTGTTTGCACAATATCTAGTACCGATACAACGGTTATAGGTCATTTGGTTAAGTCCCTCGCTGCTGTGATTGGTTGCCGCAACCGGACAAACGTTTTCACAAGGAGCGTTGTCACAATGTTGACACATCATCGGCTGAAACACCACATCCGGATTTTTCACATCTCCGGTAAAATAGCGGTCGATGCGCAACCAATGCATTTCGTGTGCTTTCTGTACCTGTATCTTTCCAACCACACTCACATTGTTCTCTGCGGTACAAGCCACAACGCAGGCGCTGCAACCGGTACAGGTATTCAAGTCGATGCTCATTCCCCACTTGATGCCCGGTTTTTCATAATCGGGATAAATGGTTCCTTCTTTTACAAAATCATGTTTTCCTTCCGCAAGCAACATCTCTTTTTCATGTGTGATATGAGCAAGAACGGCTTTAGGATCTTTATTGTGGCTAGACAAACTGGTTTCATAAATCACGGGTCTGCTTTCTGATGATCCGTGAACCTGAGTTTGAGCCAGAGGATATGTGTTACCTGTTTTTTCTGCCGTAGCTGCGGTAGAATAGGTGTAAACCATTCCATCAAATCCAACAAAAGGATATGCATTCTTTCCGGCTCCGGTCGCTGAACGTCCGATACGCTCCAATGAAAGCTTCTCGTCTGCACTTGATCTTCCATAACCCAAAGCCACAGCGATAGTAGCGGCGTTGAGGCCCGGCAAAATCAATACAGGCAATTCAATCGACTGTCCGGTAATGGTAATTTTTACGGTTGGTTTTTCTGGTGTAACCTCGTATGCATCCGCTTCGCGTTGATTGTTTACCACATCGATGCCGATCAGTTGCTTTGCCAGATCAGGACTCATCATCGCGTAGTTGTCCCAAGTCACTTTAGAAATCGGATCAGGCAATTCCTGCAACCAAGGGTTGTTGGCCTGGCT
>JAURKN010000179.1 GCA_030831725.1 Ferruginibacter sp. | reverse complement strand
GAATTTGAATGGATCTTTATTGTACAATCATCGGTTTAAGAAAAAAGGTAGGACTTTGTCCTTGAACTTGAATGCGGGTAAGAATGAGACCCAGTCTTCCGAATCGGTTGATAATCAGACTTTGGTTTTCAGGAGCGCATTTGATTCTTTTCCATTGACACAAAGCCAGCGAATCTCTCAGGATTATCAAACAGAAAATTACGGAGCAAGAATATCTTACACAGAACCAATTGGTTCTACAAGAAACCTCGAATTTAATTACTCATATACAAGGCAGCAAATTGATAATCTCAGAAGCACTTATGTCCCTGATACACTTGCTGGCAATGGCTATAAAATTGATTCAATCTTAAGTAACTATTTTGAAAATGATTATCAATTTCAAAGATTTGGGATCAATCTCAAAACAACTTTGAAGAAATACAATTATACCATAGGTTTTTCAGCTCAGCCCGCAACAATATCAACCAATTCCATAACCAATGGTATTGTTTTCACGAACAAACTGGTCAATTTCTTTCCCGTCGTCCGATTTGCCTATAATTTCTCAAAAAGTCGGTCATTTAACGTGAATTACAATGGAAATACGGTTCAACCGACCAACGTACAGCTTTTGCCGGTAGCGGATCGCTCAAATCCACAGTTCATCACGCTAGGTAATCCAAATTTGCGACCTGAGTTCAATAATGTCCTGAACATCAGATACAATAATTTCGATATGATCAGTGGAAATGTATTTTTCGGGAATTTGTCTGTAACATATACGAACGATAAGATCGTGAATGATGTGCGATTCTTGTCTAGAGGCGGTTCCCAAGAGATAACATACAAAAATACCAATGGTTTCTGGACAGCAAATGCTTTTTATAATGTAACTCGACCTATAAAAAACCGGAAATACGTATTTAATTGGGGCGGAAATGTCAATTATACCAGAGATATCTCATTTGTCAGGGACAGTTTGAATGTTTCAATTCAGAATATTGGACGGAACTGGACCATTGGACAAAGGTTTACCACAGACATAAAAGTGAAAAAATGGCTGGAAACAACAATTGGGATAAGATTCAATCAAAATATCAGCAATTATAGCATACAGCAATCGTTTGATCCAAGTAGCAGCACCTTGATTTTTTCATCCAACTCGAGAATTTTTCTACCTAAAGATTTCATCATCAGCTATGATTTTGACAAAACGGTAAACCGAGGATTTTCTAACAACACCGAAGCCAATCCATTCATTATTCAATTGGGATTAGAGAAACAATTTTTAAAAACAAAGAATCTGACGGTAAAATTCCAGGCGATAGATGTCCTTAATCAAAATATCGGAATCAGTAGAACATTATCTGGAAACGGATATACAGATACCCGGACAAATCGTTTAGGCAGATATTTTTTACTCAGTTTTGTCTGCCGTCTGAACAAATTTGTCGGAGATCTCAAAGCGAATGATAATCCAATGAGACAAGGCGGCGATTACAAAAACTACAGACAAGGCATGAACGGGTTCTAGTAAACTCAGTATTAAATAGTCATTTTTTACAACTTTATTTCCTATAATTAATATTATGTTAAGTAGAATATTTCTGAATTATCACCCGATACTTAGTACAATATAACATTTCTCATAATGCCTAATAATTAACTATTCCCTCTTTGAGGTTTGAAAAAAAAATGTCTCGAACTAACGAGACATTTGAATTAAAAGATTTGAAGTTTAAATTATTGTTGTTCTGGTTCAGCCGAATTTGATTCTGAATCAGCTTGTTCCTCAGTGATTGGATTTGATGGATTGTTCGGATCCGCATTTTCAGGAATCTCCAATTCTTCTTCCATTTCATCCAATTGCGTGATTGCAGCTATTTCGTCACCTTCATCTACTCGGATCAGTTTAACCCCTTGTGTAGCTCTTCCCAATTGACTGATGCTATTTACGGACATTCTGATCGTAATGCCACTAACACAGGTAATCATCAGATCTTCTTTTTCTGTTACGGCCAGCAAACCAACAAGATTACCTGTTTTATCGGTAACATTCATGGTTTTCACGCCTTTTCCACCGCGATTGGTAATACGATAATTGGCTTCTCCGGTTTCCGGATCGTCCAACAGGGTCCTTTTTCCATATCCTTTCTCGCTGACGACCAGGATGGTTTTTGATTTGTCTTCTTTATTGATACATACCATACCGACCACTTCGTCGTTTTTCTCATCCACTTCGATCCCATAAACTCCAATTCCACCTCGTCCGGTACTTCTTACTGTACTTTCGTGGAAACGGATGGCGCGTCCGGATTTAACCGCAATCAATATTTCGCAATTACCATCTGTCATCTCCGCTCCGAGAAGCTGATCGCCTTCAAGAACATTGATCGCATTAATACCGGTCTGACGAGGACGGCTGAAGTCTTTCAAATCGGTTTTTTTGATGATACCCTGTTTGGTACAAAGCACGATAAAGTGATTGTTCACATATTCTTCATCATTCAGATTCTTCACATCAATAATGGCTCTGACCTTGTCATCCGGCGGCAATTGAACCATATTTTGAATGGCTCGGCCTTTACTGGTTTTATCACCTTCCGGAATTTGGTATACTTTCAGCCAATAACATCGTCCTTTTTCAGTAAAGAACATTAAGGTATGATGGGTAGACGCGACAAACAGGTGTTCTATATAATCTTCCTGTCTTGTACTGCTTCCTTTTGCACCACGACCGCCTCTGCGTTGTTGGCGATATTCACTCGCTGAGGTTCTTTTGATATATCCCAAATGAGAAATGGTAACAACAACGTCTTCCTCTTCAATCAAATCTAGCATGTCGATTTCATCATCGGCATACTCGATCATGCTTTTTCTTTCATCACCAAATTTGGCTTTCACTTCCAAAAGTTCATTTTTGATGATTTCAAATCTCAATGGTTCTTCAGCTAGAATGGCTTTGAGTCGATCAATCAGACGCATGATTTCCGCATGTTCTTCTCTGATTTTATCGATTTCCATGCCTGTCAGACGCTGTAATCTCAACTCAAGAACGGCTTTGGCCTGAATTTCACTCATTCCGAATGAAGTTTGAAGTCCTTCCTGTGCGATATTTGGCGTCGAGCTCTCTCTGATCAACTTGATTACCGCATCCAGGTTATCCAAGGCAATGATATAACCCTCCAAAATATGAGCTCTTTCAAGCGCTTTTTTCAGTTCGTATTGGGTTCTCCTTACCACCACCTCATGGCGGAATTTGATAAATTCTGAAATCAGATCCTTGATGTTCAAAATTTTCGGGCGACCATTAACCAGTGCCACATTGTTGATTCCGTATGAAGTCTGTAACTCGGAAAATTTATACAACTGATTGATCACAACCTGGGCAACAGCATCTTTTTTCAGGTCTATCACGATTCGGGTTCCCTCTTTGTTGTTGCTCTCGTTGTTCACATCACTGATTCCTTCAATGATTTTGTCATTGATCAATTCACCGATTTTTTGGGTAAGCGTGTCTCGGTTGACTTGATATGGAATATCTGTGATAATGATTTTTTCTTTCCCACGACTATCGGTTTCTACAGTGGTTTTTCCTCTTAAAACGACCCTTCCTCTACCGGTGTGAAGTGCTGCTCTAACGCCTTCGTACCCGTAAATGATACCACCTGTAGGAAAATCGGGAGCTTTCACGTGTTTGATCAACTCATCGATCGTGATCTCGTTGTTTTCAATATATGCGATACAACCATCAATCACTTCATTTAGGTTGTGAGGCATCATATTGGTTGCCATACCTACTGCGATACCACTGCTTCCATTAAGCAGCAATTGTGGGATTCTAGTAGGTAAAACAGTCGGTTCCTGAAGTGAATCGTCGAAATTGTATTGAAAATCCACCGTTTCTTTGTCGATGTCTTCCATCATCGCCTCGGCAAACTTCTCCATTCTTACTTCCGTATAACGCATGGCAGCCGGTGGATCTCCATCCTGGCTACCAAAGTTTCCCTGTCCATCGATCATCTTGTATCTCATGGCCCAATCTTGAGCCATCCTGACCATGGTATCATAAATGGATGCGTCACCGTGAGGATGGTATTTACCCATCACCTCTCCGACAATACGAGCTGATTTTTTATACGGCTTGTTGCTGTTGTTCCCCAGTTCGTTCATACCAAACAGCACCCTTCTGTGTACGGGTTTTAATCCATCCCTCACATCTGGCAATGCTCTTCCGACAATCACACTCATCGAATAATCGATGTAGGATGTCTTCATTTGTTCTTCGATATTTACCGGGATTATTTTTCCTCTGTTGTTGGGATTTGACCCTTCAAAATTTTCTTGTTGCTCCATAATTTTATCTGTTCACAAATATACCGAATCGGCATCGTTTCGAATGAATTGAAACGATGTAAAATCCTTCGTTTTTTACACATTTTATCTGTGTTTTGTGGACAAAATAATAAAGCAATAAAACATGTTTTTTTGTTGATTTTACTGTTTCTTCACCAAGCAATTAGATTTATCTTGCAACCACATTTTCAAAACCAAAATTTTCCATTTTTTTGAAACAGATTTTAGTATTTGGCGCAGGGAAATCTGCAGGGGCCTTGATTGATCAATTGCTTGTTGACTCAGTCAAACATGACTGGAATATCGTAGTAGCAGATGCCAATCGGGAACTCATTCTGGAAAAACTGAGCGGTCATTCAAGGGGAGTGGCAAAAGCCATGGATATCATGGATGTAGATCTTCGATTTGACCTAATTCAAGAATCAGACCTTGTAATTTCTCTCCTCCCCCCTCACCTACATTTGCTTGTTGCCAAAGATTGCCTGAAGGCTTCAAAATCTTTGTTGACAGCATCCTACATAGATGATGAAATGAGAAGCTTGGAAAAAGAGATCAACGAAAAGGGTCTGCTTTTTCTGTGTGAAATGGGTTTGGATCCCGGTATAGACCATATGAGCATCATGGATATGATTGACAAAATCAATCAAAAAGGAGGGAAAATAACTTCATTGATGAGTCATTGTGGTGGATTGGTAGCGCCTGAGTCGGATGATAATCCTTGGCATTATAAAATAAGCTGGAATCCCAGAAATGTGGTACTTGCCGGCAAATCAGGTGCTATTTATAAAAAAGATGGACAAATCATAGAGGAGTCGTATGATTCTGTTTTCAATCCGGAACGAACCATTCAAATTCAATATAAAGATTTGCAATTGGGGTTCTACCCGAACAGAAACAGCATTCCCTATATCACACTATATGGATTACCTGATGCTCATCAATTTGTCAGGACTACTTTAAGATACCCTGGATTCATTTCAGGTTGGAAAAATCTGATAGAATTAAAACTCACTGATGAGTCGATACATTATGACACAGATGGTATGAGCATACAGGCTTTTTTTACCAAACATTTCCTTCAAGTAAATTTCAACCAATGGCTGGATAATCAATTGCAATTGAGATTGAATAAAAGTCAGGACTTATTGGAAGCCATGGAAAAAGCGACTTCAAATGATGATCGAATTATAACCTCCTCTGTACTTGCCGATCAAATGGAATCTGCCAATAATTTGCTGAAGCAGCTTTTCTTTTTGGGTTTGGAAGATGACAAAACCCTTATCAACAAGGGTAATATGAACGCGGCCCAAATTTTACAGTTCATATTGGAAGAAAAATGGAAATTGAATGCTTCGGATAAAGACATGGTTGTGATGCTTCATGAGATTGATTTTGAACTGGAAGGCTCGAAACAACATATGAAAAGTGAATTGGTCGTAATTGGTGAAAACAGCCAAAAAACAGCTATGGCCAAAACGGTTGGTCTTCCTTTGGCTATTGCTGCAAAAATGATTATGACGGGCCAACTAAATGCCAGAGGACTCATGATACCTACTGATGAATCAATCTACAAGCCAGTTTTAAAAGAACTTGAATCTTATAATATTGTTTTTACCGAAAGCATAATTGCATATTGATAAAGCCCTGATCAATAAAAAACCGCCCAAAAGGCGGTTTTTTATTCAATTTCGTTCTGGTTAAAGTTCTGCAGCGGCATATTTTTTCTCATAATATTCCGCTTTGGGTTGATTTTTTTTGACGCCATACAATTCACTCAGATAGCCAAGGATAATTCTATTATCTGCCTTTTGCATAAGTGTTTTAGATGTGTTTGCTTCGTATGCGGCAACAGCATTTTCTGAATATGTTATACACTGATCTACTAATTTTAAACCTTCGGCTTTTAGATCATTCTTTTTTTTCAACATATCCGGCTTCATATTAGGACCTTTTATAGCAGAAGATGCCGCCAACAAATCTGATGAACGATTATAAAGATGTTTACACATGAGAGACAAGGATGAAACATCTTCTTTTGATTCAATTTCGATTGCTTTTTTCAACAACTGTGTCAATTTGTTAGTCAGTACAGTATCCCCGGCTTTCGTGGCATCTTTTCCATATAGACTGTTATAGATTTCTACAGCATAGTTGTAGTGCAAAACAAAGTTAGTTGGATATTCACGAATCATAGATTCATATAAAGCAACAACAGCAGCCTTACCTCCTTTTTTATCAGCATATTTTATTTCCATGTCAATCCAGGTTTCATCACCGGGATAAACAATTTTGCTTTTTTTCAACAATTGCTGAAAAGCGGTTTCATTGTCTTTTTCAATATAATATTCCAGTAAAAACTGATATACTTCTTTGTATTCTTTTCCACCGATATTG
>JAURKN010000017.1 GCA_030831725.1 Ferruginibacter sp. | reverse complement strand
GCACCTGCGTCCCCTTTAGGCTTCCATTGATGTGCACCGGCAGGACTTTTAGTAAGTTCCCACTCATATCCGAACAGATTGTCAAAATAATTGTTGCTCCATTTTGTTGGGGTGGTAGTCCATGCGCCTTCCAATCCGCTAGTGATGGTGTTTTCTCCGTTTCCACTTCCAAAACTATTTTTCCATCCCATACTTTGTTCCTCTATACTTGCTCCTGCTGGTTCGCGTCCCACGTACTTCGATGGATCAGCAGCTCCGTGTGTTTTACCGAAAGTGTGCCCACCGGCAATCAACGCTACTGTCTCCTCATCATTCATGGCCATGCGCTTAAAGGTTTCGCGGATATCACGTGCAGAAGCAATCGGGTCAGGATTACCATCAGGTCCTTCCGGATTTACATAAATCAATCCCATCTGAACTGCAGCCAAAGGATTTTCAAGTTCGCGATCACCTGAATATCTCTTCTCCGCCAACCAATCACGCTCCGATCCCCAGTAGATATCCTCTTCCGGCTCCCAGATGTCCTCACGGCCTCCACCAAATCCAAATGTTTTGAATCCCATAGACTCCAATGCGCAGTTGCCTGCAAGAATCATCAGATCAGCCCATGAAATTTTGTTGCCATATTTCTGTTTGATGGGCCATAACAATAATCTTGCTTTATCCAGATTTGTATTGTCGGGCCAGCTGTTCAAGGGTGCGAATCTCTGCGCACCTGATCCTGCACCGCCTCTTCCATCTGATATACGATAAGTTCCCGCACTATGCCATGCCATACGAATGAAAAATGGTCCATAGTGACCATAGTCAGCAGGCCACCATTCCTGGGAATGAGTCATCAATTCATTAATATCCTTCTTCAATGCTTCCAGATCGAGCGATTTGAATGCCTCTGCATAATTGAAATCGGCTCCCATCGGATTCGTGAGGGGAGAGTGAAGGCGAAGAATACCCAACTTCAACTGATTGGGCCACCAATCTGTATTTTTGGTGCCATGAGCACCACCTTTGAGTCCTGAGGCTGTTGCTCCTGTGAAAGGACATTTGGCTTCTCCTGTGTTTGTGTTATGATCCATACCTGATTTGTTATTTAAAGTGTTAGAATAAATGGTTTAAAAAACTGGATTTATAGGCTGCGAAATTAAACTAAATTTGAAACGCGTATTAAGATGCTTGTCATACAATTGACATTTTTCTTAAGGTCTAAACAACTTTTCAACCAAATGGTTTTCTATTTTGAAATTTGTTTAAACATGAGTGAATTCAAAGCAATTTTTTTATACAAAAACAATGCTGATGACGGAAAATGAACCGATAGAAATCGAACGAACCAGAAATTGGATAAAAGATGTGGTAATCGGACTCAATTTTTGTCCTTTCGCAGCCAAGCCATTTAAAGAGAACAGAATTGATTACAGGGTCTCAGAAACAAGCGATTTGTCTACTGCGTTGGAGGCGTTTATTCTTTCATGTCATGTTTTGGAAAATGATCCCGAAGTAGAAACCGGGCTGCTGATTTTTTCGAATGGATTTTCCTCCTTTGACGATTATTTGAATTTGGTGGAAATGGCAGAGAAACTGCTTATTGCAGAAGGGTTTGAAGGTATTTTTCAGGTGGCGAGTTTTCATCCGGACTATATTTTTTCAGGTTCAAATGAAAATGATCCTGCCAATTACACCAATCGTTCGCCTTATCCGATGTTGCATATTCTAAAAGAGGATTTGCTTGAAATCGCGATTGATAAACATCCTGATGTGGATGCCATACCGGATCAAAACATTGAGAAAGCCCAAAAGCTTGGGTTGGCATTTTTCAAAAATCTTAAGTTTTGAATTAAACCATTTCCATTAATTTCTTTCTGATAATTTTACATTAATGGTTCTTTATAAATTTCTTCAATCCTGGTTCACATGAAAAAAGGAGTATTTATTTTGATGATGGTTTTGTGTTGCTCAACCAGTTTCGGGATCATGGCATTTAACCAAAATGATCAAGACCGTGCTGTTTCTCAAAAAAGACAACAAAGAAAATTGACGTTTAAAATCATTTCTTCAGAATCTGATACTTGGGGCTACGACATATTCTCGAATGGCAAAAGACTCATCCATCAACCTAACAAGCCTGGAGTTGCTGGGAATAAGGGGTTTCAGACAAAAAAAATGGCTGAATTAGTAGCCCATAAAATCATAGAAAAAATCAAAAAAGGGGAGATGCCTCCGAGTATTTCTCCTGAAGAACTTGAAAAACTAGGTGTTTATTGAGATTGACATTCAATATGAATGACTAAAGTCTTCGTAGTTAACATCGACTGCTTATCTTTGCCCACTCAATGAAAAAGGCCTTTTTAGCCATATCGTTTTTCTTATTTCTTAATGCTGTCTACGCCCAGCAAAAACCCTATTATACCCAGTATTTACTGAACAATTATATTTTGAATCCTGCTTTCGCCGGTATGGAAAGCTATACAGATGTGAAATTCAGCTACCGGAATCAATGGACCAACATTGAAGGCGCTCCTGTAACATCTTATCTTACAGTGCAACAACCTTTGGGTAAAGAAAACGGAGACAATGCGGCAACCTCCTTGCAAGAGAAAGCGAGCAATCCTGTTGTAAGATATAAAGATCGGATAACCACTCCTTATCCTCACCATGGTCTTGGTTTTACTTTCATAACAGATAAAACCGGATATATCAACCGCATCAGTTTAGGATTGTCCTATTCTTTTCATAAGCCTATCAGCAATACGTTTACCCTTGCCGGTGGTTTTTCTGCCGGATTTACCAATGTGAATCTGGATCGAAGCAAGATCGTTTGGGGAAATCTCGATCCCAATGATCCTGCCATTGGTTACGGCAGTGGAGATTTAAGCAGACTGATGCCTGAACTCGGAGCAGGTATTTTATTGTATGACGGTCAGTTTTTTGCCGGAGCATCCGTGCTGAATCTTGTACCATCGAAATTGAAATATGTGAAATCGAACAGCTACGGAGACTATTTCAAGCCCCATTATTTTTTTCAGACAGGTTATTTTTTCGCGCTAAACAACAGCGTCTCTCTGGTGCCTTCAGTTGCGGTGCAATACATAGATCCTTTACCTCCTTTCGTTCATTTGAACGTCAAACTGAATTATGAAGAACTGCTTTGGGCAGGTCTCGGATATAGAATCAAAGATCAATTGAGCGGAGTTGCTGCCATGGCGGGAGTTTCACTCAGTAAGAGTCTTAAAATAAGCTATTCATATAATTCCAGTTCCAATACCAGACTGAACACCTATGCCGGAAATACCCATGAACTTTTGATAGGGGTTACTATCGGCAAAAAACCGGAAGAATGTCCGAGGAACATCTGGTGATTCGATTTTATTTCTTCATAATCGAATATTAATTTTCTTTTTTGTACCATGAGAGAATCATTCAGTTTTTTTGCCTTATTTTGACATCTCATTCAACATCTGTTTACATTATTTCAATATTTTCAAATATTAACGCATAAAACCCAATTCATGAAATTTTCGCTTGTTCTACTTTTTACATCCCTTT
The DNA here is from genome assembly GCA_030831725.1 of Ferruginibacter sp. GTDB lineage: Bacteria > Bacteroidota > Bacteroidia > Chitinophagales > Chitinophagaceae > Ferruginibacter. Next base: position 4,970 of record JAURKN010000017.1, on the reverse strand, counting down.
TCTGTACCGCGCATTCTCAAACAAAATTGCCTTATCAAAATGAAAAACTCAGCATAGACCTTAGGGTGAAAGATTTGCTTGGCAGAATGACCGTTGAAGAGAAGGCTGGTCAATTGAATCAATTGAATGGTGGCGCCTTTACGGGCCCTGCGTTGAAGGATGAAGCACAGAAAAGCAAGATGAAGCTGGTTCAGGAAGGAAAAGTAGGTTCATTACTTAATGTCATCGGTACAAAAGAGACAAGAGCCATACAGGAATATGCGATGAAAAGCAGATTGAAAATTCCTTTACTCTTTGGACTTGATGTTATTCATGGATACAAGACTATTTTCCCAATTCCCTTGGCTGAGGCTTGTAGCTGGAATTTGGATCAGATAGAAACAAACAGTTCCGTAGCCGCCAAAGAAGCTGCATCTGCAGGCATTCATTGGACCTTTGCGCCGATGTGTGACATCAGTAACGATCCAAGATGGGGAAGGGTGATGGAAGGAGCCGGTGAAGACCCATATCTGGCTTCTGTGATTTCAGCAAAAAGAGTGAAAGGATTTCAAGGCAATTTGAAAGGCAATGAAAATGTAATGGCTTGTGTGAAACATTTTGCCGCATATGGTGCGGTAGAGGGAGGGCGTGAATACAATACGGTGGATGTTTCCCGTTTTATGTTGTGGAACAAATATCTTCCTTCATATAAGGCAGCCGTCGAAGCAGGTGCTGCTACTGTTATGAATGCATTCAATGTAGTGGAAGGGGTTCCTGCCAGTGGAAATAAATACTTGGTGAATGATGTGCTTAAAAAGAAATGGGGTTTCAAAGGATTTCTTGTCAGTGATTGGTCTTCTTTCAATGAAATGATCAATCATGGTTATGCCAAAGACAGTAAGGATGCGGCATTGAAAGCCATGCAAGCAGGAAGCATGATGGATATGGAATCGAGTGCCTCTTACAAATATCTCCCTGAGTTGATCAAAGAAGGTAAGCTTACACTGGCTCAATTGGATGAGGCAGTTGGAAAAATCCTCTATTACAAATTCAAGCTCGGACTCTTTGAAGATCCTTTCTATTTCTGCAATGCCAGAAAAGAAATACAGAACTTGTTTACGGATGAGCACAGAAACATCGCTAGACAAGCCGCGGTTCAGTCTATCGTGATGCTTAAAAACAATGAGAGTATCCTCCCGGTGAAAAATGATGCTAAAATCGCTCTGATAGGACATTATGCCGAAAGCAAAGAGGATATGTTTGATTTTTGGGTGGCACAGGGAAAGACCGATGAAGCGGTCAGTATTTTGGAAGGATTTGAACAACGTTTCAATGGAAACGTTACCTACGCAAAAGGATATATGCCCGACAACACAACCACAGAGACATTGATTAACGAGGCGATACAAAATTGCTATAATGCAGATATCATTTTTGTGAACATTGGAATCAGTGGTAAAATGGCTGGTGAGGATAGGGCCCTAGCACAACCCGAAATTTCTCAAGGACAAATTGAATTGTTGAAGACGCTCAGAAAATTAGGAAAGCCAATCGTGGCTCTCGTTTCAAGTGGAAGACCTTTGGTTTTGACAGAAGCAGATAAGTATGTGGATGCGATTTTGCAAATCTGGATTTTGGGCACAGAGGCGGGAAATGCTGTTGCGGATGTTGTTTCCGGAGACCAGAGTCCAACAGGAAAGACTGTCATGAGTTTTCCTTATGCCGTAGGTCAGATTCCGGTGTATTACAATCATTTCAACACCAATCGTCCCGCTCCGTCGGATCCTGGTGGTGACTGGTATAGCCGATATCGCGATATCCCTAACGATCCACTATATCCATTCGGATATGGTTTGACTTACACGCAATTCGGCTATTCAGATTTGAGGCTCTCCAAAAGTACAATGACCAAATCGGATACGTTAACGGTAAAGGTTACCCTAAGCAACCAATCTGAAAGACCCGGTGAAGAGATTGTTCAACTTTACATCAGAGATCATGTCGCCTCATTGATTCGACCTGTGAAGGAGCTTAAGGCATTTCAGCGTGTAAAAATGGCGCCTGCGGATGTTCAGGATGTTACTTTCAAAATCAGTGCGAAAGATCTTTCATTCTATGACGTTAACGGGAATCTGGTTCTTGAGCCAGGGAAATTCTCCATTTTTGTTGGAGGTAATTCAAGGGATGTGACAGAGGCTGTTTTTGAATTGAAATAAATAACTTACTTGTTCTAGCCGTTGAAGTTCTATCATACAAAAGGCCAACGTATATTCCGTGGATTTGGTGGATGAATCATTGTGTATTTTCACGAATCACAAGTATTTCAGTTTTGCTATAAATTAGTCAACAACTCTCAATTTCAATATCATGAAAAATGGGTTATCCATTCTCTTTTTCATTTTAATATGCAACTGTACTCGAGCACAAGGAATTTTTTTTCCGGCGCCCAACGAATTGTACGGACAACTTTATATAGATGTTCAGTCATCGGGTATATTTCCCGACAGTAAAACTTTCGTGGATTGTACTTCCAGAATGGACCCGGGCATCATCTTAGGTGATTATGAGTCGGCTGATAAAAATACATTGGACCTCAAACAATTTGTTGTCGATCATTTTCGAATACCTGCAGATCCTCCGGTATTCAACTATGTTCAACAGGAAAAAGACCTTTCAAAACATATTCAGAATCTTTGGTCGGTGATTAGGCGGGAAGCGTCCGGCAACTATGATCCCATGGGCAGTTTGCTTGAAACACCTTATCCATATATCGTTCCAGGTGGAAGATATCGTGAGATTCATTATTTCGACAGTTACTTCACCATGCTAGGTTTGAAAACGGCAAGGGAAGATGAGATGTTGCCAAACATGATTGACAATTTAACGGATGCCATCAACAGATACGGATATATTCCTCATGGATTCAGAACATATTATCTGAGTCGATCCCAAGTGCCTTTCTATTGCATGATGATTGAATTGCTTGCCGAAATGAAAGGGGAGTCGGTGTATGTTAAATATTTGCCTGCTATGGAACGTGAATACGCGTATTGGATGGAGGGGGCAAAAGAGCTAAAACCCGGTCAGGCATATAAACGAGTAGTCAGGTTAAAAGATGGTACTTATTTGAACCGATTTTGGGATGAATTCGACATACCAAGGGCTGAAAATTATACGGAGGATGTCGCTGTTGTTGAAAGAGCCATATCTGATTTTTTGCAACAAAAAACATTTCTGTCGGAACAGGATAAAAATAAGTCAGTAGATAGTTTACGTTCTGCGCTGTATCGACATATAAGGTCGGCAGCCAGCAGTGGTGCAGATTTTGGCAATCGATGGTTTACGGATGAGAAATCGATGAATGTAATGGAAACCACGGATATATTACCGGTCGATTTGAATGCCTTAATGCTGAAAATGGAATCGGTAATCGCTAAGGCTCGTAAGTTGATTGGAGTACAAAATCCGATGGTCGGTATTTACAAGAGATCCGATTTTAATACCATATTCTGGAATGAACGTCTTGGTTATTACACCGATTTTCATCATTTGAAAAACAAGAAAATGGTAAGAATAACATTGGCTGGCATGTATCCATTTTGTTTTGAAATCGAACAGCTTAAAAGCCAGCAGATCAAAGCACAAAAGGCATCATCAGTATTGAAAGAAAAATTATTAAAACCGGGTGGATTGATATCGTTTGAAAAGAAATCGGATTCTTCTTTAGTTGGTCCTTTTGGTTTCGCTTCCTTACAATGGTTATCTATCGTTGGTTTGAACAGATGTGGACAGTCGCAATTGGCAAATGAAATTTCTAATCGCTGGATGAAATTGAATGAAGATATCTATTTACGTACAGGGAAATTGTTGGAAAAGTATGATGTGGAAGAAAAATCTGTCCCTAAATACAATCGATTTTCCGTACAAGATGGATTTGGATCGACCAATGGGGTATATCTTGCCCTAAAGCAAAAAATCGGAATGCAGGAAGAGAAAAACAAATAAGATCATTCAAAATAAAAGTCAAAAAAATGCCCCCGAACTTCGAGGGCATTTTTCATAATGTCTTACTTGTACTTTTTATATTGCTTCACATCCGCATCCGTTGCCGGCAGCAGACTGATCGCAGTTCCTCCTCCCGGAGCAAGTTTGAGGTTCAATTTGTTTTGTGATGTCACGATGAACTTCTCAATCACGTATGCTTCAGGATTCTTTTCCCAGTCAGCATTATCAGCGTCACGATATATGGTAGCCACATATTTTTTACCCTTTTCCAAGAAGCTAAGTTCACTGCTGAGGGCTCTTGCATTTTCATCTGTAATCGCACCCATGAACCAACGATCTGCTCCTTTGGCTTTTCTGGCTTCAACAATATAGTCTCCTGGTTCAGCATCAAGCACTATCGATTCATCCCAATCAACCGCAACATCCTTGATGAATTGGAAGGCGTCCATTTTTGCTTCATAATTCTCAGGCAAATCTGCTGCCATTTGCAATGGGCTATACAAGGTCACATATAAGGCTAGCTGTTTGGTCAATGTAGTGTGGACCTGCTCTTTTTTAGCCGGATCGTAATGATTCATCTTGATTTTGAAGATTCCTGGCGTGTAATCCATCGGACCTCCCATCAAACGGGTAAATGGAAGTATCGTCTCATGCTCAGGCTTGTTTCCTTCGCTCCATGCATTGAATTCATTTCCTCTTGCCGCTTCACTCGCCAACCAGTTAGGATACGTTCTGCTTAATCCGGTAGGACGAACTGGCTCATGCATATCGACCATGATTTTGTAATCAGCTGTTTTTTTAGCTACTCTCTCATAGTGTCTAACCATCCATTGCCCGTCGTGATGTTCTCCTCTTGGGATGATTTTACCTACATAACCGGTTTTCACTGAATTGTATCCGTTATTCACCATGAAGCGGTATGCAGTATCCATATAGCGCTCGTAATTGGTCACAGATCCTGATGTTTCGTGATGCATGATGATTTT
>JAURKN010000178.1 GCA_030831725.1 Ferruginibacter sp. | reverse complement strand
TATTTTTATGCTTTGTATACCTATGAGATTTAACCTTTGACAAAACAGAAACAATTATTAAGGGTATATCATGTGACAAAAACATTAAAGAAGCATTCACGCATGAAAAAATGGTTATACTTTTTTACATTCTTTTCCATAAGTCAAGCATCCATGGGACAATTTTCCAAACAGGATTCATTGTCGCTACGAATGTTGGAGGATTCTATGAAAACGAGCTCTTCTGCTTTGCGAGACGATCTTACATTACCCGGAAGACTTCAAAATGACAGTTTGTTTACAAGACAATTGGTCAGGTCATTGAAAATTACAAATTCATTTCATTTCCCTTTCGACTCACTGAATACATTTTCAAGATTATATAGTCCGGATAGTGCATTCAGAATCATCACATGGCATCTCCAAATTGATGAAGACCAGGTAAAGCAAAGAGGCGTGATCCAGATGAGAACAACCGATGGTTCGTTGAAAATCTTTCCATTGACAGACAAATCTGATGGAATTGAAAATCATGATAAACAGATTGGCAACCATCAAAACTGGATAGGCGCCATTTATTACAAAATAATTCTAACCCGATACAATCAGAACAGCTATTATACATTGATTGGTTATGACGAAAACAGCATCAGAAGCAACAAAAAGCTGATAGAAGTGATGACATTCAAAGATGAAAAACCTGTGTTTGGAGGTCCGTATTTCAATGTTCCCAATGATGAAGGCAAACCCTCCTTTGTAACACGATTCATTATGGAGTACAAAAAAGGAAGTGGTGCCAGATTGACCTATGACGATGAACTCAATATTATCGTGAAAGAACACCTTATTTCAGAATCAAATCAACCTCAAAGAAAATGGACGCTCATTGGTGACGGTGATTATGAAGGATTCACTTGGAATTCCGGCAAATGGGTGTATATCGAGAAGATATTTGATCAAAAAACACCTGAGGGGAAAGCCCCAATCCCTGAACCCTTAAGAAATGAAAAAGGTGAATTCATTAAAGAAAAAGGGAAAAAGAAAGGCAACAGATAAAAGACGAATATCACTTACATCCTTTTCTTAATCTCATCCATCTCTTCCTCACCTGAATGTCTGTATTTGAACATGAGTGGGAAAAACACGAGAAGTACAACAGCATATCCTGCGAATGCGAACCAGATGCTTGGCCAATCTTTTACTCCGTTTACGGTAAAATGATCTATCACAAGACCACTTCCCAAACCACCCACAATAGCTCCTACTCCATTTGTGACCGACATGAATAGTCCTTGTGCACTAGCTCTGAGTGATGAAGGCGTTTCTTGTTCCACAAACAATGAGCCGGATATGTTGAAGAAATCAAAGGCCATTCCATAGACAATCATGGACAGTATTAGAAAAATCAGGCCGCCATCCGGATCTCCGATAGCGAAAAATCCAAATCTAAACACCCATGCGGCGATACTAAGCACCATCACTATTTTTATACCGAAACGCTTTAGGAAAAAGGGAATTGTCAAAATGAAAAGGGTTTCTGAAATCTGAGAAAGTGATAATAAAACCAAGTCATGCTTCACCACAAATGAATTGGGATAACTATCCTTGAAGTCCATTAAGAAAGTACTGCCAAAAACATTGGTGATTTGCAGCGCTGCTCCGAGTAGCATGGAAAACAAAAAGAAAACAACCATTCTTTCCTGTTTGAACAACACTAGTGCATCAACGCCCAACATGCTTTTCAAAGATGATTTTTTGTTTTTTTCAGAAGGTGGGCAAGCAGGCAGCGTAAGACAGAAAGCACCCATACAAACAGAAGAAATCGAAGCAGCCATAAATTGGAAAGAAGTAGAAGATAATCCGGTCAAATCTATTACCCACATGGCAACGATGAAGCCGACAGTTCCCCATACCCTGATAGGAGGAAACACTTTCTGAACATCCTGACCACTGGTGCTCAACAAACGAAAACTAACGGCATTGGTCATGGAAATGGTTGGCATGTAAGCAAGCGTATATCCTAGCATACAAAAAAACATCCATTGCGGATCCTTGATCTGACTAACCGCAATCATAAATACAGCTCCGATGAAATGTAAAGAACCCAGCAACTTTTCAGCATTGAAAATCCTATCTGCTAAAACTCCGATAAGAGCAGGCATGATCAATGCGGAAATTCCGATGGTAGAGAAAACAGCACCGATTTGTAATCCTGAAAAACCAATGATGGAAAAATATTTTCCAGCGGAAATCAACCAGGTGCCCCAAATGAAAAACTGAAGAAAATTAAGAACGGAAAGCTTGTTGTTTAAATTCATGTGCTATTGGATATGAACTTAAAAATAACGAAAATTTAAGAAAAAAGTCGTCTGTACCAAAAACGAACGAAGATTTCAGGAAAATAATGCGCCGAAGCTCTTTTGGAAATTGGTTAAATTTGTAAAAAACTTCAAATGCCGAGTCATATTTCCATAAAAGATCCCTCCCTACAAAAGATAGCCGATAAAGTATTATCTGATACACCGAGACGTATTACTCCTGAAGAGGGTAAGCTTCTTTTTGAAAAAGCTTCCCTATCCTTTCTTGGGATGCTCGCCAATCACATTCGTGAAAAAAAACACGGAAACACCACTTATTTCAACCGCAATTTCCATATTGAACCAACCAACGTTTGTGTATTCAGTTGTGCCTTTTGTTCATACTCAAGATTATATGCAAACAAAGAAGATGGTTGGGAATTAAGCATCGATCAAATGATCGACATCGTAAAAAAATACAATGATAAAAAAGCAACTGAAGTACATATTGTAGGCGGAGTTCACCCCAAAATGAACATGACTTATTTTACAGAACTTATTGGAAAAATTCGTGAAACCGCACCTCACCTTCACATCAAAGCATTTACAGCTGTTGAACTCGATTATATGTTCAGAAAAGCGAAATTGACGTTGGAAGAAGGACTGAAACAATTGAAAGCCGCTGGTTTGCAATCATTGCCTGGTGGTGGCGCCGAGATTTTCCATCCAGAAGTAAGAGAAAAAATTGCAGGAGACAAAGTTTCTGGTGAAGGTTGGCTCAAGATTCACGAAGCGGCACACAATTTAGGAATCCCGAGTAATGCAACCATGCTGTACGGACATATTGAAAATTTTGAGCACAGAATCGACCATATGTTGAAGCTTCGAGATTTACAAGACCTTACAGGAGGATTCAACACCTTCATTCCTCTGAAGTTCAGAAATGAAAACAATGACATGAGCAATATCCCCGAATCCACTCAAATTGAAGATTTGAAGATGTATGCCATTTCAAGAATATTCATGGACAATTTCCCACACATTAAAGCATATTGGCCTATGCTGGGAAGAAATCAGGCACAAATGACACTTTCTTTTGGCGTTAACGACCTGGATGGAACCATAGATGATTCTACTAAAATTTATTCCATGGCTGGCAGTGAAGAACAAAATCCCTCCATGACTACAGAACAACTTGTACAACTCATACATAATGCGGGTCGAAGACCTGTGGAGCGTGACACCCTGTATCAGGTGATCGAGGATCATGGAATGCCATCACAGCATCAAATGAATTAAATCAAACCCATTAATTCAGTCTTAATAAAAGCTTTTTCACATCAATAAAAAACAAAAAAAATGTCTTGTCAATTTACCATAACATTCTCAGGAGATGCTGAAGGAATCGTAGAAAAAGCTAAATCTGCCGTTGTCTCGCAAGGCGGTTTTTTTGAAGGCGATACAGAACAAGGCCAATTCAGCATTTCACTTATGTCCAACACTGTTACCGGTTCATATCTAGTTGAGGGAGATAAGCTAACAATGAACATTACAGAGAAGCCTATGTTTCTGCCATGTAGTGCCATTGAAGGATATTTGGCCAATAAGCTAAAATGATTTTCAAGAAATCTATATAACAAAAACAAGCATTTATCTAGTTCTTTTATGCAAATAAAAAATGGCCCATTCGGGCCATTTTTTATTGAAATGTTATTCAAAATATCAATGATTTCTGAGCTTCATCTCTGTTCTTCTGTTTTGAGCTCTTCCGGCATTTGTTTTATTATCTGCAACCGGTTTATCTGAACCATAACCTTTGGCGGTTATTCTTTTGGCATCGATTCCTTTTGACATCAGATAGTTTTTAACGGATTCAGCACGTTCGCCAGATAGTTGTTTGTTTCTTTCTTCATTTCCGGCATTATCGCTATGTCCCTCCACATCAATCATCAAACTGTTATCTGATTTCATAATAGAAACCACTTCGTCCAATGATTTGAATGAAGCAGGCAAGATTTTAGCGCTTCCTGTTCCATATTGAATGCTTTTTGCAGCATAGTTAACCTTCTCAATGACTTCCTCTTTAATTTCAGGACAACCCATATTCTCCGCAGTACCACTTACTGAAGGACATTTGTCTTCTTCATCATTAACACCATCACCATCTGTATCCGGTACAGGACAACCCTGATATCTAGCCAAACCTTTGATGGCAACACATTTATCATTATCATCATTTATGCCATCGCCATCAGT
>JAURKN010000177.1 GCA_030831725.1 Ferruginibacter sp. | reverse complement strand
TGTGCATCCACATTAGGCCATGGATTTTTTACTTTTCCTAATGATTCTAAAATTGGTGGTACAGTCTCATAGATATTCCAAACCGTGTTCACTAATTTGTCGTTTGGTAAATGCTTTTTACCGAACTCCATTTGAGCGGTGAATCTAGGATCTGTTTTGCGAAGAACAGCATGTCCATATCCCGGCACTACCTTTCCCTCTCCGAGTGTTTTCTGAACATATGCTTCAATCTGCTCTTTGGTTGGCAACTCAGTACCAAGCGCTTCTCTCATTTCAAAAATCCATTTGATCACCTCTTGATTGGCCAAACCATGCAATGGACCTGCCAATCCGTTCATACCTGCGGCAAAACTGAGATATGGATCACTGAGGGCGGAACCTACCAGATGCGTCGTGTGTGCGGAAACGTTACCTCCCTCATGGTCAGCATGTATGGTCATGTACAGACGCATCAATTCTTTAAATTCTTCGCTGTTATAGCCCATCATATGGGCGAAGTTACCAGACCAGTCAAGCAAGCCGTTAGGTTGTATATGATCTCCGTTCTTGTACTTGCGGCGATAGATATACGCCGCGATGCGTGGTAAACGGGCAATCAGGTCCATTGAGTCGTCGAAAATAGACTCCCAATAGTCTTTCTTGTTCATCCCTTTCGCGTAATTTCTGGAGAAATTACTTTCCGTTTGCATGGCCATGATACCGACCACAAATTGTGTCATGGGATGTGTGCCAACCGGCAAAGCTTCGATGGTCGCAAAAACATGATTTGGCACATGGCTTCTTCTTTGCCATACGCTAGTCAGATGCTGCACATCCTCCTCTGTCGGCAACTCTCCAATCAACATCAAATAAAATAATCCTTCTGGCAACGGCTCGCTTCCATTCTCCGCCTTTGGTAAACGCTCTCTGAGTTCAGGTATGGAGTATCCTCTAAAACGGATCCCATCCTGTGCATCCAGCAATGAAGTTTCTGTTACCAATCCGGTCATGCCACGCATACCTTGATAAACCTGAGAAAGAGTCACCTCTCCGATTTTCTTGTCGCCATGTTCTTTGATCAGATTTTTGATTTCCGCCGCTGTCAAGTCGGCCTGATGTTTGAATCTTTCTTTGATGATTCCCATGATTGTTGAATTGAAGGTTGATTGAATGCTGTCTTGTAATGAACAAAATACCTTGTTTCACTACTCGCATTCGGGCGCGTAAAATTACGTCTACCCTTGTTGTCAAACAAAAGTTTTGATATAAAGTTTTGGAAAAGGTACGTTTGGGTGTTTGGGGTTGGGGTTGGGATGTTTGTTGTTTGTTGTTTGTTGTATGGTTTTTGGGGGTTTGATTACCTCGGAAACTTGTAAACCTGTAAACTTTGAAGATTTAGAATTTAGGATTAAAGATTTGGGGTTGGGATGTTTGTTGTATGGTTTTGGGGGTTTGATTACCTCGGAAACTTGTAAACCTGTAAACTTTGAAGATTTAGGATTGGAGAATTGGGATTGGGGATTGAAGATTTGAGACGTTTTGCGTTCTTATTTTGGTGCTTTTCGGTAAAAATAAATCGTTAACAGCCCGAAAAAAATATTGGGTACCCAGGAGGCAAGCCATGGTGTAAAATTTCCCCGGGTTGCAAAAACTACTGCGAATCGGCTGAAAAGTATATAAGCTACACTGATAACTACCCCCAGTGCCAAATGGAACCCGCTGCCTCCCCTAACTCTCTTTGAAGCCAATATGGCACCAATCATGGTTAAAATCAATACAGAGGCTGGAATAGCGTCTCTGTTATGCTTTTCAACTTCCAAAGTATTCAGCATTTCAGATCCCCTCATTTTTTCCATAGCGATGAATCGATTTAGATCAGGTGTGCTCATCTGATCCTTTAAATAATCGTCTTTTCTGAGGTCTATCGGCTTGAAACTATAACTGGCTAGTTTCGACTCCGTTAGTGTCACCTTTTCTGATATGGCCCCCAATTCCCTTTCTGTGACACTATTGAGTCGCCATTTTTTTGAGGCTGTGTCCCAATGAAAATTCATGGCTCTCATGTTATAAACCAACTTGTTATTGCTAAAGCGGTTGATATACAGATTGGTTCCAATTTTACTGATGGTGTCGTAACCTTTAATGCTGGCATAGGTTACCGAGTCGATGCGGAAATAGACATTTTGTTTATAGGAAGATCTTGTCGGACTTGGCGCTGCATTGAGGTTGGTGTATTTTTTTTCAAAATTGGCCCATTTTTCATTGGCTCTTGGGATGAGATTTCTGTTACCAAGCCAAAGCATGAGCGCCAGACTGAACCCTCCCACAAAGAAAGGCATCAGATACCGTTTGAAACTGACCCCGCTGCTTAAAATTGCCACCACCTCCGATCTTCCTGCCATTTTGGAAGTAAAAAAAATTACGGAGATAAAGACGAAAAGCGGGAACAACATGGCATCTATATGGGGAATAAAACCCAAATAATAGTCATAAAAAATCTGAGATGCAGATAGTCCGGAGCGGGCAAAATCTTCTGTCTTCTCACTCATGTCCACCACAACAACAATCAATGTGAACAGAAGAAGGCAATAGAAAAATGTACTGTAAAATTTGCGCAGGATATACCCGTCTATTTTTTTCATTCTAAATACAAAAATACTCAATTTGAAGAGTACGCCGCTATTGTTGTTTTTCTGTTTGGGAAATGGCGCTGGCGGCAATCCAACCTGTCGTCCAGGCATTCTGAAAATTGAATCCACCGGTTACTCCATCGATATTCAACACCTCGCCTGCGAAAAAAAGATTTTTTTGCGTTTTACTTTCCATGGTTGCGGGATTGATCTGTTCGAGACCCACGCCTCCTGCTGTCACGAATTCTTCTTTGAAAGTGGTTTTCCCCTGCACGTGAAATTCCTGATTACATAGCATTTTGGCAAGCAGGTTTTGAGATTTGGCGGGAAGGTCGGCCCATCGAAGCTCGGGCTGAATTCCTGATTGGACAAGCAGATACTCCCAGAGACGCGAAGGAAGGTCGAATGGATTCCTGTTGTTGATTTTTTGTGATGCTTTTTCAAATCTCACAACGCGCAACATGTCTAACACTTTCTGTTCATTGTATTCCGGAATCCAATTCACCACTATTTTGAAATCATATCCGAGTTCTGCCAAATCCAAGGCCCCCCAGGCTGACAATTTCAATACAACAGGCCCGCTTAGTCCCCAATGGGTAATCAATGCTGGTCCTTGCAGTTTATGTTTGGTACCCATGATTTTGACTACAGCAGAATCCAAAGAAACGCCCATCAGTTCTTGAATACCTGATCCTTTGATGTTAAAGGTGAACAATGAGGGATATGTGGGATGGATATCATGACCTAGATTCTTTAACCAATCGAGCTTTTCCAGCTTTTGAACCCCTCCGGAAGCAAGGCAAATAAAATCCGCTTCGATGGTTCTTTCTCTACTTAGAGTAAGGATGAAGGATGTCTGCGATTGGCTTTCAGCTGAATTGCTTTTCAATTCCACATTTTCGAGCTCCGTATTCAACATGATTTCCACTCCGTAGCGGGCCGCATCATCCAGTAAACAACGCATGATGGTTTCAGAATTATCCGTGACCGGAAACATTCTTCCGTCTTTTTCAATTTTAAGTTCAACCCCTCTCTCCTCGAACCATGTGATGGTATCCTTCACTGAAAAATGCAGGAATGCTTTTTTCAAAAACGAAGCGCCTCTTGGGTAATGTCCGACCAATTCAGAAACTGATTGGCAATCATGTGTCACATTGCATCTGCCGCCTCCGCTCACTTTCACCTTTGACAATAATTTTCCTGTCTTTTCCAAAATAACCACCCTAAGATCATCATGTAATCTTGCAGCATTTACTGCACAGAAAAAACCTGCGGCTCCCCCTCCTATGACCACCAATGTTTTCTTCATGCTTTTCCTGTGTTTTCAGATTGGTTCTTGTTCGTTTCTTTCATCATGAATAGCTCCATACCAGATTGGCATTCGCTTTTTCATTACGCTCAATATCAATGTGAAT
>JAURKN010000176.1 GCA_030831725.1 Ferruginibacter sp. | reverse complement strand
GTCTACAAAACAAGGTATGAACAAATCGACTTTCATAAATTACATTGATGTGTCTTACACTCCCGATTGAAAAAGGGATATCATGGCAAGCGCTGTTTCTGCGGATTCCTCTCCTTTGTGACCGTGTTTACCTCCGATTCTTTCCAGTGCCTGAGTTTCCGTATCCACCGTTAAAACGCCAAAAATACTGGGTACCGGCAATAAGAGATTAAGTTGTAAAATACCATCGGTTACCGCTTTGCATACATAATCGAAATGCGGTGTATCACCACGAAGCACACAGCCTAGGGCGATATAAGCATCCGGCTTTTCAACAGACTGCTCGTAATGCTTTTTAATGGCAAAAGGAATTTCGAAAGCACCTGGAACAGTCAGCACATGGAAACGTACATTATTTTTCTCCAAAATTCGAACACTTCCTTTTTGAAGTTCTCCCACAATTTTTTCATTCCATGCTGTTCGAACCAAAACAACACAGGCATCCTTTTTTAGAGGGATGCCTGTTGGAAAAATATTAACCGGTACAAACTCGGACATATATTAATCAATTAAATTCACCCAAACGAGCCAGTCTTTTGTCGATGTCGCCATTTCCGGTGGAAACAAAAGTCGGGTATTGTTCTTTAATTTTTTTGTAAGTGTCAATCGCTTCTTTCTCTTTGCCATTCGCTTCCGCATACATTGCGTAAGTCATCAAAGCATCAGGAGTAGCAGACTCATCCTTTTCGTTTACAGAACCAGCTTTTTTGTAGTAGTTCATTGCGTCGTCCACCTTGTTTTTTTCAGCGTAAGCATGCCCCATCATCAGATAAGCCTTAGCCTGAACCTGATCAGCACCATTTCCACTGAAATCACCCAGGTATTTGATGGCTTTATCGAACTCTCCGATATGAAGGTAACAAGCACCTGCCATGTAAGCGGCACGATTGGAAGCTTTGGTTCCTCCGTTATTATTCATGATCTTGAGCAATCCCATGATTTTGGTTCCATCAACTTCTCCTCCATTCAACACGATGTTGACAGAGTCTTTATTGAAACCGGATGTTGCCATTTTACCGAAAAGATTCTCGGCAGGAAAGATTGCCTCATTCGCTTTCAGTTCGTTTGGCTCCAGTATGAATTTCTGATATCCGATCCATCCTGCGATAGCAATAATGATGGCCGTACCCAGATAAATGATCATCTTATTGTTTTTCTCCCAAAAACCTTTGACTTTATCAACGGCTTCAACGGTTTCGAAAGATGTGTTCTGTTCTGACATGTATGCTGTTTTTTGGTTTTCTATGATTGATTAAATGTTAATCCATGATGAATGGATAGTCCTCCTGAACATATACATCCTTGAGAACTTCGCTGTTATCGGGCCATGGACTCTCTTCTGCAAAAGTCACAGATTCTTCAACCTCTGTCTTTACCCTTTCATTGATGGCTTCAATGTCCGCATCTGATACATTATATTCTGTTTGAAGAACACGCAAAACATGATCGATTGGATCTTTTTGCTTGTACTCTTCCAACTCCTCTTTGGTCCTGTATTTCTGAGGATCACTCATACTATGTCCTTTATAGCGGTAGGTCTTGATTTCCAGTAAAGTTGGGCCTCCCTTTTCACGTGCACGATTTACAGCACGTAAAATGGCATCATGAACCGCTTCGGGACTCATTCCATCAACCGTATCGGCAGGCATTTCGTATGCGTCTGCTGTTTTATAAATATCAAGAGTCTTACTTGTTCTCGCAACAGAAGTACCCATGGCATAATTGTTGTTTTCACAGATGAAAACAACAGGTAAATCCCAAAGCATCGCCATGTTGAATGTTTCATGAAGCATTCCCTGACGAGCGGCGCCATCTCCAAAAAAGCAAAGCACGACATTGTTGGTTCCCCTGTATCTTTCTGCGAAAGCCAAGCCAGCACCTGTTCCGATTTGTGCACCTACGATACCATGTCCACCGAAAAAGTTTTCTTTTAAACCGAAAAAGTGCATGCTTCCACCCTTCCCTTTGCTACATCCTGTCGCTTTACCATACAATTCAGCCATACATGCCTTGGCTGAAACGCCTTTGGCAATGGCCAAACCATGATCACGATATGCGGTGATGAATTTATCATCGGGGTTGGTAGCTGTCATGCATCCGGCAGCCAAGGCCTCTTGTCCGATATAAAGGTGGCAAAAACCACGGATTTTCTGCATGCCGTACAACTGACCTGTTTTTTCTTCGAAACGACGGAGCAACAGCATCAGTTCGTACCAATACAAGTATGTTTCTTTTGAAAATTTAGTAGCCAAGGTTGATTTTTTAAGTTTGCAAATATACAATTTATAGGCAAATTTCCGAGTAAACGAAAAAAAACAAAGGACATAATTCGTTTGATTTGTAGCGTTTTGTGCTTTTGGGAGGATAATTTTCAATCCCATGCATCAACAAAAGCATAAAACGACCTGTTCGGTGGATAATAGGTGTTAATTTGCAAGTATGTTGATGATCAAGAAAATCATCCTGACCGGCTTCAAAAACCACCCTTCAGGTTCCTATTCATTTGAACAGCCGGTTGTGGGCATTTGCGGTAAAAACGGAATTGGGAAGACCAATTTATTGGACTCTGTGTATTACTGTTGTTTCACCAAAAGTTATTTTCAATCGATCGATGCTCAAAATATCGGATTTGGAGAGCCGGGATTCAGACTGGAAGGCCATTTTGAAAGAGGTGACACCCGGGAAAAGCTGGTTTGCATCAATCGAGCAGGTTCCAAAAAAGAATTGTATCTCAACGATATCCCCTACGAAAAACTATCCCAACACATCGGACGATTTTGCTGTGTGATGATCGCCCCGGATGACATAGACCTGATCAATGGCACAGGTGAATTGCGTCGAAAATTTTTGGATGTGTTGATTTGTCAGTTGGATGCCTCATATCTGCTCGATTTGAACGCCTACAATAAGATTTTGCAACAACGCAACAGCCTTCTCCGAAATGAGCACAAAAACGGTGTTGGCGATGAAACCCTTTTGGACATTCTTGATGGACAGCTTGCCCGCTACGGAGACCGGGTTTTTCAAAAAAGACTGGAAATCTTCAACGAAATCCACCCAAAAATACTGTCGCATTACATGGGTATCGCAGCCCATGAAAACCAGATCCGAATAAGGTATGAAAGCAAACTTCACGGAACAGACATGCTCCAATGCCTCAAATCGAACCGGCAAAAAGACCTCATCCTGCAAAGAACTAATTCCGGCATTCATCGGGATGACCTCATTTTCGAATGGAACACCCAGCCCTTTAAAAATATCGCTTCACAAGGACAAAAGAAAAGTCTGCTTTTCAGTTTGAAGCTGGCTGAATATGAGATGCTACTTGAAAAAACCGGCCAAACTCCCATTCTTTTGCTAGACGATGTTTTCGAGAAGTTGGATTCGGAGCGTATGACCAATCTGTTAGAAGTGGTATGTAAAAAACATAAAGGTCAGGTGATCATAACAGATACACATCCGGAGAGACTGACAGGCGTCATGGAATCTTTGAACATAGGCATCCAATTAATCAAACTGCAATAATCAATAACCCCTAATTTCGCATCATGAGTGAGTTGAATATCGGACAGGCCATGGATGAGTTTCTCAAAGAGAGCAAACTCAAAAATAAGGTTCAGGCTTTGCGCATAGAAGACATCTGGGAAGAACTGATGGGGAAAACCGTTTCCAAATACACAGACAGCATCCGAATCAGCGGACATACTCTATTCATTACGTCTGCCGTAGCTCCGCTAAAAAATGAACTGCACTATCAACGCGAAATCATCATTCAGCGGGTCAATGAGGCTTTCGGAGAAAAACTGATTCAGGAAGTGGTTATCCAGTAATTATGGAGTGGCTCCAAGCAAGCGATCAAAAGTTTCTCTGTTCAACTCACCGATGTAATTGCCTTTTTCCGTCCCATTGACATAGTATTTGAAGAAAGGAATTTCATCAATTTTCATTTTTCTTGCGATTTCGGGATGCTCGTCGATATTGATTCTGAATATGGTGGCTTTTCCCTGATAAAATGCTGAAACCTCTTTAAGCAAGGGTTCCATTCTTCGGCAAGGTCCGCACCAAGGTGCATAAAAATCAATCAATACAATTTTATCAGATTTTGTGATTGAATCGTAAGTTGCCTGACTCATACCTTGTCCGGCGCTACTTTTCTTTTTACTTTCTACTGGAAATCCAGCAGATTGCCAAGCAAGGATGCCTCCTTTAAGCTCGATGACTTTACTGAATCCTGAACTTCTCATTTGTGCAGCGGCATCAGCACTTCTACGTCCTGATAAGCAATAAACGAAATAGGTTTTTTTCTTGTCCAGCTTAGTTATTTCTGAATCAAAATTAGCTGCACGATAATCAATGTTTCTTGAAAAAGCGATTGCTTCTTTGTTGTATTCTTCAGGTGTACGAACATCCAGAAGAAATGCATCTTTTGACTGCTCCCAAACCGATTTGAATTTTGGGGCATCGAGGACATCGGATTGATTTTGAGACATGCAAGCGCTAAAGGCGAAAAGAATTATGGAAAGCAGATAGAATCTCATCTTTTTTCTTCAAATATATGAAACCTATACCATCGAATGTCTTGAAAATGTAATCCCGATATTGAGGATTATGAATGATACAATCCAGCGGAATAAATCTTTATTACCTTTGCACCATGCAAAAAACGGTCGCATTACATACACTGGGATGCAAGTTGAATTTCAGCGAAACTACAAGCATGGGTAGATTGCTGGAAAAAGAGGGATTTGAAAAAGTGGAATTCAATGAAGTGGCCGATGTATATGTGATCAACACCTGTTCTGTCACAGAAAATGC
>JAURKN010000175.1 GCA_030831725.1 Ferruginibacter sp. | reverse complement strand
TCGACATTCTCCGTAGCAGCCTCCACTACCAGGTCGGCTTGTTTCACCCCATCCGCTATCGAAGCTGAGGTTGTGATGTTGGAAAGCGTCGACGCTTTCTGATCCTCACTCAACAAACCTTTGGACACCTGGCGATCCAGATTCTTTCCAATGGTTGCCAATGCTTTTTGTAATTGAGGCTCACTCACATCAATCAAGGTCACGGAATATCCATATTGCGCGAATACATGCGCGATACCATTCCCCATAGTTCCTGCTCCAATTACACTTACATTTTTTATGCCCATTTTCTTTTGCTTTTAACTTTTCGGAAGTAATGCATCAATTCGATGTATCTATCTTTTATTTGAACGCATTCATTCCTGTGATATCCATACCAGTGATAAGCAGATGAATGTCGTGTGTTCCTTCATATGTGATCACACTTTCGAGATTCATCATGTGACGCATCACCGAATACTCTCCCGTGATTCCCATTCCTCCGAGCATCTGCCTTGCATCTCTGCAGATATTGGTGGCGATTTCGCAGGCATTTCTTTTTGCCATGCTCACCTGTGCAGGAGTTACTTTTCCTTCATTCATCAACACACCCAATCTCCAGTTCAGCAGCTGAGCTTTTGTAATTTCAGTGAGCATCTCTGCCAGTTTTTTCTGTTGCAATTGGAAACCACCGATGGGCTTGCCGAATTGCATACGCTCTTTGCTATAATTGAGTGCGGTATCGTAACAATCCATCGCTGCGCCAACCGCACCCCAAGCGATACCATATCTTGCTTTTGTAAGACAACTGAGTGGTCCTTTCAAACCTTTTACATTGGGTAAAATATTCTCTTTAGGCACTTTAACATTATCAAACACCAGCTCTCCGGTTGCGCTGGCTCTCAAGCTCCATTTACCATGTGTAGTTGGTGTAGAAAACCCTTCCATTCCTCTCTCCACAATGATGCCTTGAATTTCACCAGCATCGTTTTTCGCCCATACTACTGCAACTTGAGAAAAAGGCGCATTGCTGATCCACATTTTGGCTCCGTTCAAAATAACATGATCTCCGGCGTCTTTAAAGTTTGTCAGCATTCCGGCGGGATCAGAACCATGATTAGGTTCAGTCAATCCGAAACATCCCAACCATTCGCCACTGGCCAACTTAGGCAGGTATTTATTTCTTTGCTCCTCACTTCCGTATTGATAAATCGGGAACATGACCAAACTCCCCTGTACAGAAGCAGTTGATCGAACGCCGCTATCGCCGCGCTCCAGCTCTTGCATCATCAATCCGTAAGAAATATAATCAAGTCCGCCTCCGCCGTATTGTTCAGGAACGGTAGGACCAAAACAGCCAAGATCTCCCAGCTGCTTTACAATATGTTGAGGGAATTCCGCTTTTTGCGCATATTCTTCAATGATCGGCGAAATCTCTTTTTTCACATAGCTACGAACGGTTTCACGAATAAGCTTATGCTCTTCGGTAAGCAGTTCATCTACACCAAAATAATCTGGGGATTGAAATTGATCTGTTTTGACAGCCATGGCTTTATTTTTTTATGATTTAAACGAAAGACACCTATTACGTGTCAAACGCGGGGCAAATATACCAAGCAATCTTCTGAAGGAAAGCAAAAACCGACTAATTTTAGATTGCAAGACTATTTTTATACAAAAACAGCTTGAAACTCGTAAAATGGTAAAATTCATCAACAAATCGTCTATTTTTCTTCTGATATCTTTCATTTTTGTTTCAACAAGTTGCAAAAAAGAAAATGAGACACAACCGAATGGTATTCCCAGCGGATATTATTTCCCCCCATCAACCGGGACTGAGTGGGAATCTGTATCTCCATCTGCTTTGACCTGGGACACCACCAAACTAAATGAAGCTTTTGCCTATGCAGGCACAAAAAACACATATGGTCTTATTGTATTGAAAGATGGCCGTATTGTCAAGGAACAATATTGGAACAACTGGAATCAAAATACCAGGTATTTTCTTGCATCAGCCGGAAAAAGTGTGGTCGCTTTTCTGTTCGGTATAGCACAACATGATGGGTTGTTGAACATCAACGAAAAATCATCTCAATATCTAAATCCAGGTTGGACAAGCCTGCCTCTTCCAAAAGAAAATCTGATCACCATCAAAAACCAACTCAGCATGACATCCGGTCTTGATGATGGCGTTCCGGATGACAACTGCACTGACTCAGCTTGTTTGATTTACAAGTCTGATGCAGGTTCCAGATGGGCTTACCACAATGCACCCTATCTGCTTTTACATGATGTGCTGACCAATGCCTCCGGACAAAACATAAATTCCTATTCAAGAGCTAAATTGTTCGACAGGATTGGGATGTCTCAATCGTTTTGGTTTAACAATGTATTATACAGCACCACACGTGAGGCAGCCAGATTCGGTTCTTTAATTTTGCGAAAAGGAATCTGGAACAATGATACGCTCTTGAAGGATAGAAATTATTTCGAAGCCATGACGCAATCTTCGCAGCAGATCAACCTTTCATACGGATATCTTTGGTGGCTGAATGGAAAGAGTTCTTTTATGGCTCCTACCCTACAAACCGTTTTCAACTCCTCTCTGGTTCCGGAAGGTCCATCGGATATGATCATGGCACTGGGAAAAGAGGATAAAAAGATTTATGTGGTTCCT
>JAURKN010000016.1 GCA_030831725.1 Ferruginibacter sp. | reverse complement strand
GGTTCGTCAAAAAGCAGAAGAGTATCGTCTGGATTACAATGCTGAAAGACCTCACAAGTCTCTGGGGTATGTTCCACCAGCAGAGTATGAAAAAAACCGTACCCTATAAAACTAAAAATCAAATGAAAAACTTAACTTTCAAATGCAGTCGAAAATGGGGAAGCTGACAATGCGAACGAGACTATACCTGCAAACTTGACCAAACTTGTCGTAACCCACATCTCCTCCCACAAACTTTTAAGAAAGTCCACATCATTGTGCAACCTGTCTTATTTTTGCCATTATGAGTGAAAATCAAAAAGAGGCGAATTTACCAATCGCTCCATTTCCGAAAAACGTAGTAATGAGCGGAATCAGACCCACAGGAATGATTCATTTGGGCAACTATTTTGGTGCCATTCGTAACTATGTGCGGATGCAAGATAATTTCGAGTGCTATTTCATGGTTGCGGATCTTCATTCTCTTACCACACACCCAGACACATCCTTATTGAAAAATCAGGTAAAAAGGGTGATTGCGGAAAACATCGCTTGCGGGTTGGATCCGGAAAAAGCAAGTTTTTATTGTCAAAGCCATGTCCGTGAAACCGGTGAACTGTATTTATATCTCAATATGTTGGCTTACAAAGGTGAATTGGAGAAAACAGTCACTTTCAAAGATAAAGTAAGACAGCACCCCGAAAACGTGAATGCAGGCTTACTGACTTATCCTGTACTTCAAACGGCTGACATCATCTTACATCGAGCAAGTCATGTTCCTGTCGGAAAAGACCAGGAACAACATCTGGAAATGGCCAGGAATTTCGTTGTCCGTTTCAACCATAGATATGGAACCGTGTTTCCAGAACCGCATGCATTCAATTTTGACCAGGAACTTATCAAAGTTCCCGGATTGGACGGTACTGGAAAAATGAGCAAAAGTGAAAATGCATACTCCACCCTTTATTTTGGTGATGACAATGATTTGATCCGTAAAAAAGTAATGAAAGCCAAAACAGATAGTGGACCAACGGAGCCCAACTCCCCTATGCCTGACTATATTGAGAATATTTTTCAATTGATGAGTCTGGTTTCTTCGGATGATGTAATAAAAAAATACAAGTCAGACTACGACAATTGCTCTATCAGATATGGTGATATGAAAAAACAACTGGCTGAGGATATGGTTCAATTTATGGCACCGATCAGACAAAAGACAAATGATTTGCTTGCCAACGACGAATATCTCGTCAAAGTCATGAAAGACGGAGCGGAAAAAGCAGGAAATAGCGCACGAAAAACAATGGAATTGGTCAGAAATGCCATGGGATTGAATTATTTTTAATATGGTTTACATTGAATGATTTGAGAAATTATTCAATACATTCGTGCAGAATAAATTAACAGAAAAGGACCATGGCCAAGTTGAAAAAACCCAAGCATATCGCTATTGCCGGAAACATCGGAGCAGGCAAAACGACACTCACTGAATTATTGAGCAAGCACTATAAATGGATTCCACAGTTCGAGGATGTTGACCACAATCCATATCTCAATGATTTTTATGAGGATATGCCTCGGTGGAGTTTCAATTTGCAGATATACTTTTTAAATAACAGGCTCAATCAACTGCTCGAAATTCAGCGTGGTACCGAAACCGTGATACAAGACAGGACGATATATGAGGATGCGAACATTTTCGCACCTAACCTGCACGAAATGGGACTTATGGGAAAAAGAGATTTTGACAACTATTTCGAATTTTTTCAGACTTTGAAATCCATGGTTCAACCTCCGGATTTATTGATTTATCTGAAAGCTTCCGTTCCAACCCTTGTGGGCCAGATACAAAAAAGAGGACGTGAATATGAAGAGAATATCAGGTTGGATTACCTCAAAAAGCTGAACGACCTTTATAACAACTGGATTGACAATTATAAGGATGGTGCTTTATTGGTTATTGACGCGGATAACAACAAATTCGCCGAAAATGAAGAGCACCTGGGAGAAATCATTCAAAAAATCGATTCGAAACTGTTTGGATTATTTTAGGATAACGGTCAATCCAACAGTTGATTTTTCATGGCATAGAAAACAAGACCTACCGAGTTTTTTACGCCGAAACGTTCCATCAATCTATCTTTAATCGCTTCTACCGTTCTGGCGCTGATGTCCATTTTCTGGGAAATTTCCGCTGCGGTAAACTCCATGCAAACCAGCGTAAGAACTTCTTTTTCACGGTCACTAAGAACGATTTCGGAGCTTAAATTGGGATTGAATTTTTGTTTGGAATAGTTTTTCTTGATCAGGATCTTGTTCACAAATGGATTCAAATAAAATCCTGTCTTGACCACATCGGTTATCGCCTTTTTGATTTCGGCGGGATCGGTGCTTTTGAGAAGATATCCTGCTGCACCACAATCCATGAGGTGTCCGACGAAGCGATCATCTTCATACATGGTTAATATGATGACCCTCACCCCTGGGTAATTTTTAGTTATCTGTTTCGTGACATCTATGCC
Source organism: Ferruginibacter sp. (assembly GCA_030831725.1). GTDB lineage: Bacteria > Bacteroidota > Bacteroidia > Chitinophagales > Chitinophagaceae > Ferruginibacter. The sequence goes on along the minus strand of JAURKN010000016.1, from coordinate 14,886 downwards.
GTCTCTGACGGGCATCTTAAGATCACAAAGAATGACATCCGGATTGTGTAAAGGCAATTGTTGCAGCAGCTCTTCGCCATTTTCCGCCTCAAAAACAAATTTGATGTTGGTATACTGACGCATCGAAAGGATAACACCTTTTCGAAAAAGTTTATGGTCATCCGCTATGGCAACTTTAATCTGGTTGATTTCACTCATATACTTGGTAAAAATAGCAATTCCTGATGAAGCAGGAAGCGAATGCAAATCAAAAGCTTAAATCAATGGAAGTTTAGGTATTTCCACGGTAATCTTGTAGTAGGTTTGACTTGGATCGATTTCAAATGATATTTTTCCATTCAGGACGTTCATTCTACTGGCGATGTTTTTCAAACCTAGACCCATTGCTGATTGATTGAGTTTTTCGAAGTCTTCCTGGGTGATACCCTTGCCATCGTGGTGAATTCTGAAAAACATGCTATTCGGAGCGGCGTGTTGAGTAAGGTGGATAAAACCGGAATGACTGTGCTTTAGTACATTGTTTACCAATTCTTGAATCACACGGAAAACGAGCAATTCCTGTTCGACGCGAAGACGCTCACGATAATCGTGGAAACGAGCTGTGGCTTTTATCATTCCACTTCCACTGATTTTTTGAAAAAGGTCTGTGGTTGCGCTTTCGAGACCAAAGTTTTTAAGTGTCGGTGGCATCAAACTGTGGCTGATGTTTCTGATCAACGCTATCGCATCATCAATGATTTGTTTGGCACTTATAATGCTCTGAAGTTGTTGTGCTTTCTCCTGGTTTACAAGATTTTCATTCAGGTATAGTCGGGCAGTCGCCAAAAGAGGACCGGCATCATCATGAAGATCGGCGGCAATACGTTGTCTTTCCTCCTCCTGAAAACGGATTGAAGCATTGAGGAGTATTTGCTGTTTTTCGGCTTCCAGTTTTTTCATTTGATACTGAAAACGAATAACCTTACGTTGATGAAAGATAACAAAAACGATAATGCCAACTGCAAGAGTCAACATCCCAAAAGTACCAATAAGCATCAAACGGGAAATCCCGGAGCTATCTGCCTGTAAAAAAAACATAGGTTAGGTGTTGTTGGCGGTTAAGGTATTGAAATTATTTGTATCGTCGATTTGTAGTTGGGGTTCATTATTTTTTCCAAATAGCAAAAATGTCACGGACAAAATAATATTCTTAATAATTGTTATTGATGAATACACTGTTTGCATGTAAATGGATGGTATTTCAACATTAGAAATTGATACAAAAATTAAAAAAAAGAAATTTCCAGAAAAGTATATAAGTAATGATGTGCTAATCCAAAATTCTATTTGATTATAAATAGGTTCAACATCAATTCTTATGATGGATTTGAAAAAAAAGCTAAGAATTATTAAGATGAAAAAGATAAACTCATAAAATAATGGATAAGTTATGTTTACACTATTTGTAGTCAACCAACAATTTTTTATTGTAAAAAGAAAGAAAAAGGTCGAAATTAGAAAAAACCAATAATTTGATCTTCTATTGATAACTAAATAAAAAAAGTATGACAAAATCAAATACTCGGATAACGCAAAAATCTTTACAATAAATTGATAATATTCAGTAGTGTTTAAAAAAATTAATGAAAAAGAGCTTGCAACAGAGCTGATTGCAATAAGTATAGTGTACACAAAAAAAACCTTTAAATTTTTTGTGTATCTCTTTTGAAAAAAAAATATACAAAAAACTAAAGGTAGAATTTCAGAAAAGAAAGTAATATGTAATAAGAAATTTTGAATCGTTTTGTTTTTGTCAAAGTTAAACAACAAAAAAACTTGTTCAAAATTTGATTACCATACTTACATGAACATTAAAGACAGTAAGTGTAAAATTAGTCCTCCTAACATTTTAAAAGAATTTGGGGGTTTACGATGAATTGCATGGTAAACTTGTGTCTTATTTTCATCGATGGCAAGAGGTGGCGGCTATTTAATGAACGTGAAATAAGTATAAAACACATATTTTCAATGTTTTACAACAAGAAAATTGGTTTTTTTTCTTTTTATTTTTCGTAAATCTACGAAAAGAAATTCGTAATTTTACGATATAAATCTAGGGCTTATACCTCGTATTTTTACGAATATCATTAAAATGTGAATAACCTTGTGGGAAACTAATTTTACTTATGCACTTTTCCTTTCATTTCTACCTTTTTTTCTTTCAATTTTGTATAGCACCAATTCGGATTCAAAACCGCTAACATCCAAACCCATATTATGATCAATGATCTGACAATCAAAACTGCAATTGCCGACGACCACAAAATTTTCAGGGATGGTATTAAAATGGCCCTTTCAGACAAAACAAACCTGAAGATGCTCTGGGAAGCAGAGGATGGCAAAGACATGATGCATAAAATCTCCATAAAAAAACCTGATGTCTTGCTCATGGACATTCGAATGCCCGAGATCGATGGAATCAATGCCATACAAATGATCCGCAAGGAATATGAAGACGTGAAAATCATCGTCCTTACCATGTATGATGACCAGCAAATGATCAGTAAAATGATGGAAATGGGGGCAAATGCTTATTTGACAAAGACCACAGACCCGGAGGAAATTTATGAAGCCATACTGACTTGCATGAACGACGATTTCTATTTCAACGATTTGGTCAACAAAGCTGTTATGGGAAGATTGATGCAGAAAAAAAATGTCAGACAACATTATGGCACTTCCACACCGGTATCTTTCAATGAGAAAGAATTAAAAATTTTACAACTTTTGGCAGAAGATAAAACCACTGAAGAAATATCAAAAATCATTTTTTTGAGTCCCAGAACGATTGAAACGATTCGTCAAAATATGAAAGCTAAAGTAAACGCAAAAACCATTGGTGGTTTGATCATGTATGGCATGCGTAACAAACTTATAGAATAGACCATACACCATCTAATTAAAAACAAACAATCCCATTTTTTACCGCATAAATCGCCAATCCTACCCTACTCTTAACATCAAGTTTCTCAAACAAGGCATCCCTGTAAGAATCAATTACCCTTGGAGAGATAGCTAATTTAGCGGCAATTTCCTTGTATGTCATATCGGTAGAAGCCAATCTTAAAAATTCCAGTTCATTTTCGGTCAAAATGGCTTTATCGATGAAACGTTGGTTTTCCGGATTTTTTTGAAACATCGAGGCCAGTTTTCCTGTAGTATCGTGGGAATAATAAAACCCATTGTTGCAAACCGATTTTAACGCATTGTTCAGTTCATGTGGATGAGTGTCTTTTTTTAAGAAGCCTCTGACGCCGGTTTGAAGTAAACGAATGAGTGCGATTTCTGAATCATACATGGTTAAAACCAAAAGTTTGATATCCGGATGATTGGTTTGCAACCATTTGGCGGTATCAAATCCATCCAATACCGGCATATTCAAATCCAATAAGATAAGATCAGGCCTTAGTCCTTCACTTAACGCCCTGATCAGCTCATGGCCATTGTTAAAAGAACCGACGACCTGAAAATCATCAAAACCTGCAATCAAACTTGACAATGCCTCTCTAAGCAATGAATGGTCATCGACCAAAACCACTTTATATTTTCTGATTTCCATAAATAGGTATGTTTATGTTAACAATAGTGCCTTTGTTTTTTTCTGATTTAATATTTGCGACACCCCCTATGTGTATCGCTCTTTTTTGAATATTTGATAGTCCGTTACCGCGAGTGATTTCCTGTTCATCAAAACCCTTTCCGTTGTCTTCCACTTCTATTTTGAGTTTATCCGTTGTATAATGTAAGTGAAAATTAACTTCGGTAGCCTGTGAATGTTTAATAATGTTGTTTAGTACTTCCTGAATGATCCGATATATCATCAATTCAAACTTTGCCTCTAAAAAATATTCCTCTCCTGTTACAACCAGCTTGAAATGAAAACTTCCTGAACGATTCAAACGCTCAATATCTGTTTTTAGCAAACCCAAAAAACCATCCTGTTGAATTTTTTCGTTACTGGTCGATCGAGTAAGATCTCTGAGGTCATCCAATGTTTCAGTAATAATTTGAATTGAATCTCCTAAAGTTTGATGTTGACCATTGTATTCCTTGATGAAAATATTGTTCAATTGAAGCTTAGCCAATGATAGTTTTTGTCCGACATTATCATGAATTTCGGATGCGATCCAGGAAAAAGTATTTTCCTGAACTTGTAACTGTGCCATCAAAAGATCCTGTTCATGCTGGGCTTTAATGACCAACATTTCATTCTGAAATTGTAATTTTCTCTTTGAAAACCTACTAATTATTAGCAAAACCAAAGAGCATAATAACAATAGTGTAATTGTAGAAAATAAAACAAAATACAAGATTATATTTTCTGATGTTTCAAACATAAAAATGATTTAAAAAAAAACAAATACAAAATCAAAGAACTTAAAGGGGCAATTATTGAAATTGAAAAAAATAATTCTTCACTCAAAGATTTATCAATAATGTTCGTAAATAAATAAACAGGTAATGAAGCCCCTGAACTGATGAAAATACCTGATATTGAAATAAAGGAAAATGAATTATAATTTAATGCCTCCACTTTTGTGATAACATGTGAATAATAATAGAAAGAGCATAATATGATAAGTCCCAAATTTGATATAGCTACAGAATAATAGCTATACTTTTTTAGGTCAAGTAAAAAACCAACGAATAATAAAAAAGTAAAAAAATATATGATGATATTTCCATGATTTTTATATATTCTATTCTTAAACCATTTACAAACAAATAACCCTAAGATGATAAAATGAAAGGATGGAAAAAATAGTTTGATTTTTTTCAAAAAAATTATGCTCGATATACATTTGAAAAAAATCAAATCAGAGTAAACTACCAATAATGTTGTAACAATTAAGTAAACAAACAAATATGAAAAGTTCTTAGATATTTTTTTTTCAATAATAAGTTTTATTGCCATAAACAACGTCAAATACAAAACCAAATTTGTCAATTCGTATAAAAAAAGAAATATCGTCCTTTCCATTTGTACAATATTAATTCAGATGTTTTTGGTAATTAGGGTGAAAAAACACGGATTGAGGTGTTTTTTCACTCACATTATGACTTAATTGTCGCAGATTTTTGTTCTGTTGAGTTTATATGGTACCCTAGAAAGCAAACCGGGATGGATTTCCATTCCCGGTTGATTTATTAATTCAATTTATTTTAATATTTATATAATTATCTTTCATATAATTACACAAATATAACTGTGATTAGATGATATGCTTGTCGTTTATTTACGAAAATGATGCGTAATTTCACGCATACCAAGAATGGGTACAATTGCTGATACAATTGTAAAAAAATTATCAGACCTTGCTTGAAAATGATTCATACCCATTAAAATCAAATAATCTATCCATGAACCAAGAACCAAAAGAGCCAATCCGCGTTATCATAGCCGACGACCACGTTCTGTACCGAGCCGGTGTAAAAACTTCTCTCAGTGTTCGTAATGATGTCAAAGTAATCGCTGAAGCCGATAATGGCATGCACCTTTTGAATCTGATTAAAAACATCGAAGCAGATGTAATTTTATTGGATATTCAAATGCCCATCATGGATGGTATCTCAACGCTTCCTGAACTGAAGAAAATCGCACCTCATACAAAAGTGATCATGCTCACCATGGTCGACGACAACAGCATGATCACAAAACTGATGGAACTCGGCGCCAACAGCTATCTGACCAAAACAAGCGACAGTGAAATCATTTATGAAGCCATAAAAACTTGTCATGAGCAGGAATATTATTTCAATGCGCTCACCAACAAGGCTTTGTTAAGCAACCTTAAACAGAAAAACCCGGTCGTTCCCCAACAGCTGTCACCTCAAGAAGCTCAGTTGAACGATAAAGAAACAACCATTCTCAGATTGATGTGCGAAGAAAAAAGCACCAAAGAAATCGCAGATATCGTTGATCTTAGTCCCAGAACCGTTGAAGCAATCAGAGACCGTTTAAAGGTAAAGACGGGTTCAAAGACCACAGCCGGACTCATCATGTATGCGGTAAAACATAAAATCATTGATGAAATGTGATGTATTTTCTTGAACATCCACATCAATCCAGTTTATGTCTCACATAATTTATAACGGAAAGGCTCTCGATAACAAAACTCCCCTCATTACTGCAGGAAACAGAGGACTCCGATATGGTGATGGTCTATTTGAAACCATCCGCTGCCGAAATGGAGCTCCCATTTTAATCGACGAACATCTCAGCCGACTCTGGAATGGCCTCAGATTGTTACAATTCGAAATACCAAAGCTATTCACACCCGATCTTCTTGAAAAAGAAATCATATCCCTCCTTAAAAAAAACAAACACCAACACGCAAGAGTCAGACTCAGTGTGTTCAGAGGTCAAGGTGGCTTATATGATCCTGAAAACGATTACCCGATCTACCTGATTGAAACTTTTCCATTACCGGAATCTTCTTTTTCCCTCAATCAAAACGGATTGCAAACTGGTATTTTCCATAAGTCAAAAAAAATAGCGGACAAATACAGCAACATCAAACACAACAATTTCCTCCCCTATCTGCTTGGCGCTATTCATGCAAAAAAGAACAAGCTAAATGATGTTTTTATCCTTAATCATTTCAATAATATTTGCGATTCAACTCTAGCAAATATTTTCTTTTTCAAAGGGAAAAAAATATATACCCCTTCCCTGGCTGAAGGTTGTATAGCCGGTGTGATGAGAAATACCATCATTCAATCCCTCAAAACATCAGAATGGGAAATTACAGAGTGTGAGGTAACCCCTGAAATGATGTTGGATGCTGATGAGGTTTTCCTGACAAATGCCATTCGGGGTATAAAATGGGTTTCATTCATAGATAATGTCTCTTTTGAATGTCGGGAAACCAGAATACTATTCGATTTTTTACAGAAAACAAATCCTGAAGTGTTTTGTTAATCATATATGAACAATGATATCGCCGTTTTTTGGTTCAGAAGAGACCTACGCTTATTTGACAACCGAGGACTGATTCAAGCCCTTTCATCCGGTTTGCCTGTATTCCCCATTTTTATTTTCGACACCGATATTTTATCCAAACTCGATAATGCTTCCGATGCCAGAGTTCATTTCATTCACAATACAATTCATGAACTGGATATTGAATTAAAGAAATACGGATCATCTTTACAAGTGTTTCATGGAAAACCGATTGATGTCTTTCGTAATCTGTTGAATAAATACAAGGTATCCAAGGTTTATACGAACCATGATTATGAAGATTACGGAAGAAAAAGGGATCAAGAAATTCAACAATTTCTTCAAACACAAAACTGTGACTTTTCAACTTGTAAAGACATTGTCATTTTTGAAACCAATGAGGTTTTGAAAGATGATGGATTGCCTTATACCATTTTCACCCCTTATAGTAAAAAATGGAAAGCCAGATTTTTTTCAGATACACAGCGACCTGTTTCTTTTGATTTCAAAAAAGCCAATTGGGCTGCTTCGGAAATCAATTCCATACCATCTTTGGAATCCATGGGATTCAAGCCCTCACAAATCAACTTCCCTGCATCCTCATGTGCCGACTCCATCATACTAGAGTATGCTCAAAAAAGAGATCTGCCTGCGGTTCACGGAACATCAAGATTGGGTTTACATCTGAGATTCGGAACCATTTCGGTCAGACAACTTGCGATGAAAGCATCAGAAATTTCAGAAACTTTCTTAAATGAATTGATATGGAGGGATTTTTATCACATGATTCTACATCATTTTCCAAGAATCAATCAGGGAAAATCCTTCAAACCCGCATATGATGGAATACAATGGAGAAACAATGAAGAAGAATTCGAAAAGTGGTGTAATGGAAATACAGGATATCCCATTGTAGATGCCGGTATGAGAGAACTGTTTCACACTGGATTTATGCACAACCGAGTCAGAATGATTGTCGCCTCATTTTTATGCAAACATCTTTTGATAGACTGGAGATGGGGTGAATCCTGGTTTGCCAAACACTTGCTCGACTTCGATTTTGCTGCGAACAATGGAGGATGGCAGTGGGCTGCCGGAAGTGGCTGCGATGCCGCTCCTTATTTCAGAATTTTCAACCCTTATCTTCAAACAAAAAAGTTTGATGCGAATGGGGAATATATCAGAAAATGGGTTCCGGAATTTGATTCGTTAACTTATCAGCAACCGATTGTGCAACATGAATTTGCCAGAGCTAGGTGCCTAGAAGTTTACAAAATGGCACTACAGGAAAAATAGCTCAAAGAAATATATTCTGCTTATTATTTTTCCATTCCGTTTTGCAATGCTGCAAAAAAACTTCGATGGCATTTCTACCATGTTCGGACAATGAAATGGAATATTCATTAACATACAAATCAATATGTTTTCTCATAACATCTTCACTCATCTCTTGCGCATTTGATTTTACGAAATCAGGAAGTTTATCATCGTTTTTTTGAGCATATCTTATGCTCTCAGAAATCAGAGATTCGATTTTTTTTGAGAATGAATGATTTAATTTTCTGGAAGCGATGATTCCCCCAAGCGGAATAGGCATTGATTTGTTTCGCTCCCATACCTCTCCTAAATCACTTATTTTATTCAATCCTCTCTCTGCATATGTGAATCTATTTTCGTGAATGATGACTCCGATTCCTTTATGGGCTTTTACGAAATCCTCTATCAAATCGTACCTTAAAAAAATCTTGTTTTTCCAATTTGGAAAAGCTGCATTGAAAAGCACATGAGCTGTAGTGGTTTCCCCTGGAATGGCTACAATAGTTTCCTCCGGATTTAATTCGTTTATTTTTTCACTGCTGATCAACAAGGGACCAACGCCCGATCCTAGCGCGCTCCCGCTATCGAGAATAACATAGTTTTCTGATACGGCAGGATATGCACCATAACTGATTTTAGTAATGGGATATCTTTCCTCTATTGCACACTCATTCAGCGCTTGTACATCCATCAATACCGGCTTGAATCGAATGCCTCCAGTATCAATTTTTCCATTCACCATCGCATCAAAAATGAAAGTATCATTTGGACAAGGTGAAAATGCTATTTCTATTTCCATAACATGTCGGATTTAAATCTGGTGATGATTTGCCTGACGGCGTCGACTGTGCTTTCTATCGCTTGATCCATTTTCCAGCGTGATTTATCTCTTTCTCCGACATGATTACTGATTCCTCTGATTTGTAAAAACGGAATGTTCTCCATGATACAAACCTGATGAAACGCTGCTCCTTCCATGGTTTCAATCTCTGGATGAAACTGATCGACCAGTTTTTGAGTCCGATTCATATCGTCATGTATCAGATTGACAGTAGCAGCCGTAACCATTCTTAGATCATGTACGTTCCATTTACTTACCCAGGGATTCATGAGACATCCGTTGGTAAAAGGATGTTGATCGAACGCTTCAAATCCGGCTTTTTCAAAGGGTGTGATCATCCCTTTTTCTTCTATAACCAAATCCGCATATCGGTCTGAAATAACACCCACCGCATCTCCGAGCATCGGCCCTCCTTCATACGTTCCGGCAATTCCGGTTTGAATAACAAGATCGTATGAATTAGAACATATTTTTTTTGTAATATGATAAGTTGTAGAACCTGCCCCTATTCCATGAATCAGAAAATCCGCTTCTCCATTCATCAAATTGATAATTGGTTTAATTTCAAGCTCTGTTGCAGCAACAATTAGTAAAGACATGATGCAAATTTCGGAGTTATCTGCTTAATAAATCGCAAATTACTCGCTACCTTTGATGAAATCGAGATGCAGGAAAATGGTTTACATCACCCGAATAGAACATTTCAACGCGGCCCACAAGCTCTTTAATCCAAACTGGAGCAAAGAAAAAAATGAAGAAGTTTTTGGCAAATGCGCCAATGAAAACTGGCATGGACATAATTTTGAGCTTCATGTAACGCTTGCAGGCCTACCTGATCCTGAAACAGGCTTTGTTTTTGACGTAAAAAAATTGAGCATCATCGTAAACGAACATGTCATTGAAAAGCTGGATCATAAAAACCTGAACTTGGATGTTGATTTCATGAAAGACAAACTGTGTTCCATTGAAAATCTCGTTATCGCCATTTGGGAACAGCTCTCTCCTAAGCTTCCTTCAAACGTAAAACTTCATGCATTGAAGCTGTATGAAACGCCAAGAATCTACGTTGAATATTTCGGGGCTTAGTCAATTTTAAAAAAGGCGACTTCTATTCGAACCTTTCACCTATCACCTTGTTATTTGTGTATTATGAATCATGAAATCGCCGTTTTCAGAAAGGAGCATTTCAATGCAGCACATCGTCTACATAATCCAAATTGGACAGACGAGAAAAATGCGCAGGTTTTTGGAAAATGTAATAACCCACATTACCACGGTCATAATTACACCTTAATCGTAAAAGTTACTGGTAATATTGATGCTGATACCGGTTATCTGATAGACATGAAAATACTGAGCGATCTCATCAAGCACGAAATAACAGATCGTTTCGACCATAAAAACCTAAATTTGGATTGTCCTGAATTCAGCTCTCTAAATCCTTCTGTAGAAAATATCGCCGTTGTCATTTATGACATATTGAAATCCAAATTAGACAGTCAATATGGTTTGCAGATTAAACTATATGAAACTGAAAACAATTTTGTAGAATACCCGGCACAACCTTAATATTTTTTAACATGGCATATCAACGCTTAGACAAATACGACCAGGAAACAACAGATAACATCGCCGTTTCCTATAAAAATATCATCAAAACGCTTGGTGAAGACGCAGATCGTGAAGGTTTGGTAAAAACTCCTGAACGCATTGCAAAAGCATTGCAATACATGACTCAAGGTTATCAGATGAATGCAAAAGACATCCTTGAATCTGCAAAATTTCATGAGGATGTCAGTGAAATGGTTATTGTAAAAGATATCGAACTCTATAGCATGTGCGAGCACCATATGTTGCCTTTCTACGGCAAAGCACATATTGCCTATATTCCGAACGGATACATAACCGGGCTGAGTAAAATTGCACGTGTAGTTGATGTGTTCAGTCGCCGACTTCAAGTTCAGGAAAGACTTACCCAACAAATTCTGGATGCCATAAAGGAATCGCTGAATCCACTTGGTGTAGGTGTGGTCATCGAAGCATCACATTTATGTATGATGATGAGAGGTGTGACCAAACAAAATTCAGTAACAACAACCTCCGCCTTTTTTGGCGAATTTGAAAAACAACCCACCAGAGGTGAATTCCTCAAACTGATTACCAACACATTACATTGATATCAACAACGGCTTAGATTGTTTTTTTTGTTTTCTTTGTGTAAATAAAAAAAACATCATGAAAAAAGCATTTGTTTTTCCAGGACAAGGAGCTCAATTCCCAGGGATGGGAAAATCCTTGACTGAGAATCATCCTGTTGCTAAATCATTGTTCGAACAAGCCAATGAAATATTAGGATTCCGCATTTCAGACATCATGTTTGATGGAAGTGAAGAAGCCCTCAAGCAGACGAACATCACCCAACCTGCCGTTTTCATTCACTCCGTAGCCTCCTTCCTCACTATCGAAAATGCTATTCCCGATATGGTCGCAGGTCACTCCCTTGGTGAATTTTCAGCATTGGTAGCCAATAAGACACTTAGTTTTGAATCGGCACTGAAACTGGTTTCCATAAGAGCCAAGGCCATGCAAAAAGCCTGCGAGATGAATCCTTCCACCATGGCAGCAGTGTTGAATCTCGGTGATGAACAAGTGGAACAAATCTGTAAGGAAATCAGCAACACATCAGGCGAAACCGTAGTAGCTGCAAATTATAATTGTCCGGGGCAACTTGTAATCAGTGGAAGTTTGAAAGGGATAGAATTGGCATGTGAAGCGATGAAAGCCGCAGGAGCGAAAAGAGCGCTGATTCTTCCCGTTGGAGGTGCGTTCCACTCTCCTTTGATGGAACCTGCAAGAGCCGAATTGGCTGAAGCCATCGCAGCAACATCATTTTCAAATCCCATCTGCCCTGTATATCAGAATATCAACGCAACGGCAGTTGCAGACCCCGACACAATAAAGAAAAATCTAATCGACCAATTAACCGGACCTGTAAAATGGACACAATCTGTGATAAACATGATTGCTGATGGAGCAGAATCATTTACAGAATGCGGACCTGGAAAAGTATTGCAAGGTTTGATTCAAAAAGTGAATAAGGAAATGGTGGTTTCGGGTGTTTCATAATGCACATCAAAAACATAAAATGCAAAAGATCCCGCATAAAGGCGGGATCTTTTGTTTGAACCAATCTGTGATTACTGTCTGATGATCGGAATGTGGATGTTAACACCCTCACCCTCAATCTTCAGATCATATTTTCCGGCAACCATGGAACGGGTTGTCTTGATTTTGAATGAACCATCTGTTTCGTTATACATCAATCTTTTGGTTGTTATCAACTGACCAGTGATGGAATATACTTTAGCCTCATAACTTCCTGATTTCACATTACTCATGCGAACTTGAATTTCATTTCCTGTAACAGGGTTAGGATATACCATGGCTTCAGGTTGCTTCAACTCAACTTCAGTGTTTGAAGTAGTTCTCGCATACATAGACTCAAATCTAGGATTGCTGACAACTCTTGGTCTTGCATACACGATACTAAAGCGATCTGATGCATATGAACGAGGATCAGTAGTTACTGTGAAATTGATTTCATTGATTCCATTCATGTTCAATACTCTGTCGTTGTTCGCAGCATCGAATCTGTCTTTCAAAGTAGCGACAAGACCGGTATTTTGCATGTTTTCAATCACAACTTCGAGTTTGTAGTTCATTCTGCGAAGACGAGAAACCTGAACAAAGCAAGTATCGGTAGAGCGAATTGTTTTTCTGCGCTCGATGGCCAATGCTTTACCGCCTCTGAAGAAACTGACACTCTCATATCCAGAGTACATCTTTTTAATATCATGACGATCTAAATCATTGGTAGTGTTTTCACCGAAAGAGGTAAGTGCACCGTCAATCAATGAAGTCGCTCCGTTTGCTTGATATCCATGAATATTCACACGAAGAATTTGCGCTTGGCGATTTGGTGTTCTCAGAATCTGATCATGAACATCCAAAGATTTGGATTCTTCATCGAACTGTACTGAGCCTTCACTCGTGCCATCTTCAGATTCAACAAAAACCGCTGCACCGCTTGGAATGTATTGATCAATCGCACTGGAAGCGCCTGTGGCATCGTAACCTCCAGAAGAAGGATTGTAACTTACAGCAACATAACCACCGAGTCCGAAAGTACCTGTCAATTCAGGATCCCATATGTAAAATGAGTTTTTAACATTTGTTCTTCTCAATTGACTGAAATCTACCGCACTTGGGTAAGGATTTGCAAGCAACGTAAAATTGGAAGCTGCAACCGTTTCTGTTCTACTACCCAGTTTTGGATATCCTTTGATTTGCAAAGTTGTAGATGTTATAGCAGCATTGAGTCCTTCCATCAAATTGATTCCTCTGTTTCCACGGATATAGATCATGTATGCTTTATGATCGGTAATCGGAGCATAGGTTCCCAATGTGGATGCAATCGGGTTGAAAGTATTGGTTGCATTGTTGTAATACTTCATGGAAGCAACGTTTGTAGGACTTTGATCATATCCATAGTAAGTAGTTCCTCCAGTGATGTGAACTCCGTAACCTGGTTTCGGATTCAGCGCATTGAAATTTGGATCGGGGTTTATGGCACTCCAGCTGGCACCTTCCTGCCAAGCATCATTGATGGTCGGAGCATCAACTGCTTCGATAGGAATGCTAAGCAATCTCCATGCTTTCCTCGCTTTGATATAACGTTGAATGGTTACTTTACCAATCAATTGGTCTTCTATGGAAACTGTAGGTGTTGCCGTCAAAGGACCAATGGATGCGGACCCGCTAGCGTCTGATTTCAAAACCAGATTATCATTCGTTACCAAAGTTTTTCCCGGGATGATGGTTACCAGACCTCTTACAGTGTCTGAACCCAACAATTCTACACGAGAATTTATGACAAGATTTTTGACCGTATTGTTATAAAACAATCTGTCGTTGATAAATTGATCTATGGTGCCTGAAAACTTTATTGTTCCCACTTCAGCGTTAAACTCTCCTGCGCTGGATGCTTCACCATGAATATCCAGTTCAACATTATCTACATAAAGTCCAGCATGATCATTGATTGTGATGGATCTAACAGAAGCATTATTTCGGATAATGGGATAAATAAAAAAACCATTTTCTTCTATAATCGCATCTTTGGTGGAATCGGGTACTCCGTTATTCCAGTTTGAGGGATCAAACCAGTTAGTACTACCAAATACTCCTGGTTGCCATACTGTGACATCAGGTGTGTTGCGTCTTTGTGCGTGGATTTGATGGGTTAAAAACAACATGCCGACGAGCATGAATTTTGCCCAGTTTGTGGATTTGTTCATTTGGATTGGATTTTGGTTCAGGATATTAACGCTCCATTATGATTTTTTATTATGATTTTTTATGGGATAAATAGCGATTTTTTTTCAAAATATCGCCTAACTAATTCTTAATTAATTGATTTACAATAAGTTGTAAAAATGGGGTGTCATTTACCGAAATCCTCTAATTGAGTATTATTACTTAGAAATAAAGTCAGAAAAACAGAATAAGCATTCAGCTTAATTAATATGACACTAGAAAAAAGGGGGGAAATGTGGCTGCTACGCGTCTTCGTTTATTCTTTTCCCTGCACCTCGCTCAAGCAAGGAGGATTACTCGCTTCGCTCGTGAGCCCATTTGGGGTGGCCTCAAGTGACAATAAACACAGACGCTGCGCGTCTTCGTTTAT
>JAURKN010000174.1 GCA_030831725.1 Ferruginibacter sp. | reverse complement strand
GACGTGATCATGAGCATCACACCTCGCATCAAAGACAGTGTGTGGCAATGGAAAACAGAGTATCTCTCTCCAAAAATGCCGATGACAAAAGATTATGAATTGCGAGTGTTTGACAGAAAAAAGGGGGCATATATCACAGATGAAGGGGATGGAGTTTTGCTTTCAGATTATGGGTTTGGAAATAAACTGATGAGTCATTTTTCTACAGAAGACATCATGTTAACGGCTACTTACGAATGGATTGGCAATCGGCTCATATTTGAAGTCACTTCCGGTAAAGCGGATTCAAATTCTAGTTCGGGCGTCACTTCTTACACCATCAAACATCTCCAAAGAGGTGAGCTAATCAAAGAGTGATTTATTTTTATCCATCTTGAACATCTCTTTTTCTGCCCTTTTCCAATATGCGGAAAAAGAAGGGAAATATCCTTGAACAGAAGGGAATAGACTCAAAGGGGTTTCTTCAATACCGCGGTAATGAGTTGTAGTAGGATGCTTTTTAAAAATGAAATTAGCGTTTGACCATGCTTGTTGCACATCATGAAACTCAGCTACACAAATGCGAATATCAGGAATCATCAAAGACTGATCCAATATGAAGCGCATGACCTTTTCGCTGACGGGATGCTTTTCGAAGTGTGAGGGCTCGAGCAATAAGATTCTCGTTCCAGGTTTATCCTTATGCCATTCTTGATCTAAATTAAAACTGTTGTAAATAAACACAGTACCATCTATGCTATGAGAAAGGTCACATTCGGATTTAGGAAGCTGAGTTTGCAATTGTGTATTCTCTTTTTCCTTTAGTATTTCCGGCACTTCCATATTCACCAGCTTTTCATATTCCTCATCCAGAAAACTGCCTTGTTGTTTGCTCCCGGTATATTTATTGATGTTTTCCTGGTTGCAATAATATTTTTTAGAAGAAAAACTCCCAGCCACCCATTGCCAGCTCAATGCATTGCTTGCCGGATCTCCATCCAACAGATGATAGTACATCCATTGAGAAGGTTTGAACCAATGCGCCCCTGCGATGTTGCAGGTTACGGATGCGATGTACATTCTGATGTGGTTATGCAGATATCCTCTTTCGTATAAACTCCGTATTTCCGCATCAAGTTCGTGTATTCCTGTTTTGGCATGAACGACTGCTGTTACGGAGTTATGATGTTTTACTTTTTCCTGCTGATGCTTCAAATCGGTAAAGATTTCATCAGCTTTGGCTTCCCAAACCTTTTGGAAATAATCACGCCAAGCCAGTTCTTTGATAAAGGTGTAAGCGTCTTTTGGATGATATCGTTCAAAAACCAGTTTAGCAATCTCGTTCAATGAAATCACACCTCTGGATATATATGGAGAGAGATAAGAGACCGCTCCGTTTTTAAAATTCCTAGATTTCCCATAACGTATAGGATTAAACGAACGAATCTCCGAAACCAGTGCGCTGTATTTTTTTGGAGGTAGATTCATATTGATCAGCGTTTCGATATTTTATTCATGGAAATGGTTTTTTGTCTGCTGCAATGAAAGCGCATCACCTCCTCGCTCCGTAGCAAGCGGTGTTTCGTTCCCCGACCCTTCATCCTCTTTCTCCACATCCGAAAAGAAGACGGTTTCATTTCCGTTCGCATCAGCTCAATCACCTCCTTCTCTTTCAGTCCGAATTGTATTTCAATCGCTTCAAAAGGAGTTCGGTCCTCCCAAGCCATTTCCACAATGCGGTCGATATCTTGTTGAGACAAACTATTCATGGTTTGTTTTTTTATTTTCTTTTTTACAGCGTTCGCTGCAGTATAAAACACGCTCCCAATCCCTGCTCCATTTCTTGCGCCAGGTAAAAGGCCTTTGGCAAACCAAACATGTTTTGGTAGGCAGGTCCGATTTACGAATCATTTTTGTCATATCGAAATGATTTTATGCTTCCCCAGGGTACGCAATCCAAGCTCCTCTCCGTCTTTTTGATTGCGGTAGGAAATGACATCACATAAAAAACATTCATGGTCACCGCCCGAAACAATGTCTATCACTTTCAGTTCCACAAATGCCAACGCCTCTTTCAACACAGGAAATCCATTCCATTCTTGCAGCAGCTTTTTCTTTTCCAAATTTGCAATCTTGTCTATTTTTTTGCCCGACTTCTTTCCCAACAGGCGAACCAAACCGTATTGTTCATCTGCAAGCAACTGCAGTACAAAATGAGGATGGAGACGAACATTATCCAGTGTTTGAGTTCCCTCATAAACAGCCACCATGTATCTTTTCGGTTTCATGCTCACCGGAGTCACATAACTCACGATGTTCATGTTGAATCCATTTGTCCCTTTACTGCTGATACTATAAATCGGTTGATTTGGCCGATTCCAAGGTTTTTTTCTTACTTCCATTTTTGTAACCAGTTTTCGGCGGTTTCCAGATGTTGTTTTTGTTTTTCGGCATCCATTTTATCAAAAGTTCTGATGAGCATGCCCAACCTGGGATTTTGCAGAAAAAAATCGCGATGAACATGCATGAATCTCCAGAACAACGCGTCCCATATTTTCTGCCAGTCTCCTTTTGGATAATCGCCCATCTTCATGATGTAATTGCTCCCGCTGATGTAGGGCTTGGTGGTAATGAGTCCGCCATCGGCAAACTGACTCATGCCATAAATATTGGGCACCATCACCCAATCGTACGCGTCTATGAAAAACACCATGAACCATTCATACACTTCATGGGGATCGAATTCGCAAAGCAACATGAAGTTTCCAATTACCATCAGTCTTTCTATGTGATGACTGTATCCTGTTTGTTTTATTTTTTCAATGGTGATATCGATGGGAGGAATACCGGTATTTCCTTCCCAAAACGCTTTTGGAATTTTATTTTTAAAATGCCAAAAATTAGAATTTCTTTGTTTCACACCTTCTCTGAGATATACTGCCCGCATGAATTCGCGCCAACCGAGGATTTGCCGGACGAAACCTTCCAGCGAATTCATGGGTATGTTGTTTTGTTCAGCAAATGAAATCGCTCTGTCGACGATTTGTTTCGGAAGCAGCAGACCGATGTTCAGCATGGGTGTAAGCACCGAATGAAACAAGAAAGATTCTTTATGTACAATGGCGTCTTCAAATCTTCCGAAATCGGCGAAACGATGTTTCAAAAAATCATTTAGCCATAATTCTGCATCTGCGTGATTAATGGGGTAAAGAAAAGGAGAAGCAACACCGGGATTTTTAGAAAAATGTCTCTCAACATACTCCACAGCCTCTTTCACAAATTCATTTTCTGCAATTGTTTGAATATTGGGAATTGTAAAACCTTTGGGAACCCTTTCTCTGTTTTCGGCATCGAAGCTCCATTTGCCACCGCTTGGTTTTAGGCTATCGTCAACGAGTATGCGATGTTTTTTTCTGAAATGAGT
>JAURKN010000015.1 GCA_030831725.1 Ferruginibacter sp. | reverse complement strand
TTCCAGCGGAGACGGTCTGTTCAAACCTGGCAGCGGAATGAAAATTCTTTTGCGAAGATCAGACGACCCATTGGAGATCCGCCAAGAAAATGAAGAGCAAGAATCCATCACAGGTGGCATAAACGTCATAGACCTTCACAATGTAAACAGCTGCAGTTTTATAGCCACAGAAGATTTGGGAAGACTACATCCCGACGGACAATTTGAAGTCTTAGGTCGATTGGAAAACAGTGAAATCAGGGGTTGCGGATTGATGTACACGAATTAGTTGAGATAACCGAGATACACTTCATCATCATATTTCAGGGTCCAAAGATTATCCTTTTTGAACAGCAACAGCTTGTGTCTTCGTTTTTGGAAATAGAATTCACCATTCTCGTTTTTAGTCAGAATAAAACGTCCGTGTCTACAGAATACCTCTGCCGTATTTTGAGACTGATCCAGCAAAAACGAAGCACTCCATGTTTTGGTATCGTTCAGCAATTGAACCGGAAGTTCGAAGGACCTGATGCAGGATTGTTGGATTTCGCTCCATTGATAACCTGCAGCTTTGATACAACCATGTCGGTCTTTTTTCCCGCCTATGATGTTGGTCTTTTTTTGAGCGGTTACCCACAAAAAAGAAAGGCATATTAAAGAGACGAGTATTGATTTCTTTGACATAAAAAATTATCTTTTGTAGTACATCACGAGAGATGCTTTTTGAATGGTATGTGCGTTGATGTTGAATCCAACCAAAGCTGGATTTGCTTTTTCATCCAAATCGATTTTATCGACATCCAAGGCATGTATGGTGAAAATGTATTGATGAATTCCATGCCCTTGAGGGGGACAGGGACCTCCATAGCCGTTTGTGCCGTAATCGGTAATGCTTTGTACAGCGCCAATCGGAGCGAGACCCGATTGGGGATTACCAGCACCTGATGGCAACTCCGAACAATCAGAAGGAATGTTGAAAATCAGCCAGTGCCACCAACCGCTGCCAGTCGGAGCATCGGGGTCGAACAGGGTGATCGCGAAGCTTTTAGTTCCTTCAGGAGCCGACGCCCAAAATAATTGAGGAGATATATTGTTTCCCGTGCATCCAAAACCGTTGAAAACCTGACTCAGCGTGGCTTGTCCGGATATTTCCTTACTGAATAGTGTAAAAGAATCTGCTGTCATTTTGGGGTTATTTTATCAAATGTCGATATTAATTGTATTTTTTTACAAAATTCATGGTCTAAAAGTTGCAATTTTATGTTTCTCAGTCTATTTTCGTAACGTTATTTAGTAATACATCCTCCCTATCCTACTGAATTTTCATCCTATCCCTATTCTATTTTTAACTCTTTGCCATCGATTTTCATCAGATTGCAAATGAAATTGTTTTTATTTACCCGAAATAAATAGTATTTCAATTTTGTACCTATATCTGTTAACAACAAAACTTCAATTACATGCGTAAAAGCCTTACCCTCGTCTGTTTTTTCATTACAGCCCTTACTGGACTGTCATTCGCACAACCCACTTCCATTTTCGAAACTTTCTCTCATCCTCAACATGGGTGGACTTTAGGAGGCGGTGCCAGACTCTGGAATTACAGAGACCCTTCTGACGATTGCGACCACAACAGAGGCATTGAAGCTGATGCTCCGACGGTTCAGAGTCCAGTTTCACTCACATCTCCTACCATGATTTCAACCGGTGGAGGTACATCTGTGATCAGTTTCAACATTTTCAGAATGGACGAACAGGCAAACTGCAATAACTGGTCGGATGTGAATTGCCCGATCTATATCAGCTACCACATCGAATCAGGTGGCAACATCATTGCAACAAGTTCAAACATATTATTACCGGCAATTGGACCTGGAAAACCACACCGCTTAACAATAAGAGTAAACACTGCAGGCATTTTGAACTTCGGAGATCTCTACAGAGCTACCATCAAATTGTCTCATCGCAACTCAATTCCCGCATGTGTAAACAGCGATACAAGAATCACATTCGATGACGCTTATGTAAGCCAGGAAGCCAACAATATCGGCATTGATGCCGTGAATGATGAAGGATTTACTTACGAAGGACCTGGATCTGAAACCTTCAATGGAAACCTCAGCACCAACGATAACCTTGGTGGATTGAACGATATCGTTTACTCCATCGCAAAAGGGCCTTACGGAATCAATAAAAGTGTAGCAGGTGGCGCCAATCTGAATATCAACAGTGACGGATCATTTTCCATCACCAGAACAGATCCTACCATCTCCGTATATGAATTCAGTTACAGGATGAAAAGCAACAGCACAGGTAAAAGCGATATCGCTTCTGTGAAAATTTATTTCGCTTCAAGCGGACCTTTACCTCTCAGCTTGCTTTCTTTCACTGCTGCCAGAAAATCAAATACTGCTCTTATTCAATGGAATACCAGCAATGAGTCTAATTTGAATGTTTTTGAAGTACAGAGAAAAGTAAACGGACAATTCACCACCATTGGTAAAGTGGTAGCGAACAACAATGCCGGACAAACACAGTATCAGTACTCAGAAATGAATACATCAAACAATATCTCTGAGTACAGACTCAAGATCATTGAAAACGATGGCACTTTCAGATACAGTGAAGTAGCTATAATCAAAGGACTCGAGAAAAAAATCGATTGGATGGTCATTCCTAATCCAAACAATGGTATCGGACAGATTCATTTCAATGAAGCACTTTCAAATGCGACACTTGAGATTTTGGATAACACAGGAAGAACAATCAAAAAATTGCAAAACATCAACGGACAGAATCATTATTTCAATGGTTTGAAATCGGGTGTTTATATGATCAGAGTCGCAGACGGAAACATCATAGCGACACAAAAAATGATCGTTCAGTAAAACAAAGCATTAACAGATATACAGAAAAGCCGACCATGTGTCGGCTTTTCTTATTTCATTTCTTGAAGTGGTAATCTGATGAAAAATGTAGTTCCTCTTCCATCTTGGGTCTCATACCAAATTTCGCCCTGTGATTGCTCCACAATTCTTTTACACATGGCCAAACCGAGTCCGGTTCCTGAAGATTTTGTTGTGAAGTTGGGCGTAAATATTTTGGTTCTTGCCTCTCCGGGGATACCTGTACCATTGTCGATGATGGCGGTTACCACATCTTTATTCACGATATATTGTCTGATCCTAATTTCTGGTGTTCTATCTTCAGGTATAGATTGTAGGGCGTTCAAAATCAAGTTGGTGAACAAACGATTGATCTGGGTTTTGTCAGCAATAATAAGATCTGAATTCTCCAACAAGTGACAAAACATTTGAACTTCATTATTCATCTGATGAAGATCAACCACACTTTGTAAGACTTCATGTAAATAAAAGACTTCCTTTTGTGGTTCACCAATGTGCGCAAATTGGCTAAACGCATTAGCGATGTTGCTTAGATGATCCATTTGCTGTATCAGTGTTTTTGCCACATTGGAAGCCAATTCCTCCACGTTAGGTGCTTTTTGATCTATGGCTTTTTGCAAAAATTGCATACTAAGCTTCATAGGTGTCAATGGATTTTTTATCTCATGTGCAACTTGCTTGGCCATTTCACGCCAAGCACCTTCTCTTTCTGTTTTGGCCAAAACAACGGCACTCTCTTCTAACTTGGTCACCATTTTATTGTATTGTTTCACCAAAGCTCCGATTTCATCATCTCTGTCCCATATGATAGGTTCGTTGTGCATGCCTAAATCCACCTTTTGCATCTTTTGCGCTATGATGGAAAAGGACAGAGAAATCCTGTTTGTGATGAAAAGAGAAATGATTCCTGCAAGCAGAAATACAAAAGCATTGAGGTTGATGATGGTGATTAAGAAATTGGAAATCTCCTGCCTGAGCGCCGTTTCTGAAGTGAAGTACGGAATATTCAAATAAGCGATACTATTGCCATTGTCGTTCAATACAGGTATGTAATGGCTGATGTATTTCAGTTTGCCGATTTTTTCTTCCTGAAAAAACTGACTTTCATCCATTCTGAACAGATGATGAAATGCGATGGGATTCATTTTCGCACTAAGGATTCCTTTGTTATATGGCAAAGAAAGTGATGAGAATTTCAAATCCCCTGAGATATCATAGATATTGACATCCACACCATGAATCTCCGATATTTTTGTTAACGAAGATTCTAGAGAATTGATCATCGTTCCAGTGGAATCCAAACCTGAATCGATATATTGCTCGTTTTTACCCAAGCTTTTTCGAACTTCCTTATCTAGAATATGAATCACCCTGCTCAATTTCTCACGATTTGTAGACTCATATCGATTGACAAAAAACCAAATGGATGCAAAGCCGATTATGACAAAAGAGATGGCACTGATAAATAAAATAGTCCCTTGAATCTGATTTCGGATGGAGAGGTACCAGATTTTCCTTAAATCGGTTAGATTGAATCTGATGCTGAACATATGCATGAACATCCATATCAAACTGCCAATCAAGAGTAAAACGCAAAACAAATAAGAAAACAAAGTGATCAATTCAAGGAAGGTATTGGAATTCCTGGCAATCACCACCCATTTCCCTGGACCGGCATGTGCCCACCATTCACTGACACCTTCTTTTTTTATTTCTATTTGGTCAACCGATGGAATATCATCTTTCTTCAACGTGACCGAAAAAGGATAGTCATTGAAACTATTCACCAGTTTTCCATCTCGATACATGGCTACCGCATAATCTGCCGAATTTTCAATAGTCTGTTCATTGCCTTTTGAAAATAATTCAGGATATAATGCATCACTTTTTTCTGTTTTGGGATTGGCGATGAATACGATATGCCCAAGCAAATTTCCGCCCGTGTCTTTCACATCTTTGTTGAAAATAAAAGAAAATTGATTGAACGTTTGATTGAAATAAAAAAGGTCCTTATAAAAAGTCGGCTTTGCCTGAGCACTCAGTATAGTTAAGATCTCATTGTATGTTATCGTGCTTGAATTGAACAATGGTTTTTCATCCGAATTATATGTCAGAAATTCTCCGTTGTAATTATTGCTGAAACTGCTCGGAGCCGATTTGATTAGACTGTCTTTTAAAGCAAGATTGGATACTGTATCAAAGAACCTGAGAAACTGATCTTGAAGAAAATAACCTCTGAGATCGCTGATGGTTGAGTTTACTATGCTTTCATTAGCCGGATTTAGTCGGATTGAAATGGATTTTGCATATTTCTGTCTATTGTCCAATTCCCTGTTATGTGTTTCTTGCAACAAAATGACACTTACAGAAACGGCGAGAAAAGCAAACCAGAAAACCTGTCTTGTAGAAATCGGATTTTTCGTGAGATGTTGAAAAGCTTTCCCTGAAATCAAAACGTAAAACAAGAGCCAGATTGTCACAAAAATTTCGAACCCCCCTTTTATAAAACCTACCCTAAAGCTCAGAAAAGCCATAGCAAAAACGCAAATGGAAATCAGGATGGGAATCAAATTCTCTTTGAATACAACATGATACAGAAAGAACAAGGATTGTGAAAAAAGGAAAAAACACAAAAGCAGAATCGCAATGACAAAAAAACCAACCGCACTTTGTAAGCTGAGTGTGAAAAAACGAATGGTGTCAAAAGAAAAATCAGCATTCACAACTAAATTTCGGATGAGGTTCGATGTCAGATATGCCGATCCGATAAGAGTTGTGGAAATCAGTAACAACGAAACAGCGGGCAACCATTTTTTTTCATTCGGTACCCAACCCAATTCAGAAAGACGATTTCTGTAGAACAAAACAATCCAAAGCAAACATATGCCATGTAGAAGCAAATCGCCCAATGAGGGAACCCATATGCCATCACGAAAATGAATAGGACGAAATAGCTCAAATTGTCTGACATCAACAGGAGTGATATTAAAAAAGAAGAAAATTCTTATGATGAAAACACAAATGACCAACGAGAAAAACGCCAAAGAAAAATTGCCTTTTTGAGCGATGGCTAGAGTTGATTGTTGAATATAACTGATCAAACAAATCAAGCCGATAAGAAAAAACAGAATAGAAATTCGGTTGTTTTTTTGCGCATTTTCTTTTTGTTTTTCATAAACCGAAAAATAATATTCCCCTTTTTTATTTTTTATGTCTATACCGTTTTCTAATCTTGTCTTTGAAATGTCGTAATGGGATGTGAAACTGTGGTCAACTGTAAAATCGTTTACCAGATAATTGTTTTCAATGAAATAATTCCACTTTATGGGAATCAGTGCGATATTGACCAAATTCGCACTTTCAGATTTAAGCCAAACATAATATCCATTCTCGAGCGCTAAGAATCCGGTAGAATCAGGTTGGTACCTCAAATAAGGAGGCGGAAGAATTTTTGATGAATTCCAAAATACAAGCTCTTCGGAGGATTGAAGATCTTTGTGAAAGGTAAAAATGAAATATGATTTCCTTGAAAATTTCTCAACCAGCTCTTTCCTGATTTTTTTATTATGTACCTGTCTGGAAAAGCTTTCATTTCGTATTTCTTTGTTGAAATCGGCTTCAGCGTTGGATATATAATCTGATATTTTTTGCTGTACCGTGTCGAGAGAGGCATTTGCTGTCCAATAGTTGTCGATGATGAAAGTCAACGTGATGAACCACGCCGCTCCGACAAGCAGATATATCTTCTTATACAAAATTTTCCTTATCGACAGCGTTTCACTCATCGTCTTTCGTTTGATTTGGCTTTTTTCCAAAGTTCATCTTGTTCCTCCAGACTCAAATCATGAAAAACCTTGTTTTCGTTTTCTGCCATTTTTTCCATTTGCATAAACCTGTCTATGAATTTCCGGTTCGTTCTTTCCAAAGCAAGCTCGGGATCAACCTTTAAAAACCTTGCATAATTGACCAAAGAAAACATCAGGTCTCCGAATTCCGCTTCAATCGAGTCGAAATCACCACTATCCACAGCCACTTTCAGTTCCTCCATTTCCTCATCCACCTTCAACCAAACATCCTTGATGTCTTTCCACTCAAAACCAACCTGTCTTGATTTGTCCTGAAGCCTCGTGGCCTTTACCATGGCAGGAAGCGACCGTGGAACGCCTGCCAAAACCGATTTCTTGCCTTCCTTTAGCTTTAACTTTTCCCAGTTTTGTTTCACCTCTTCCTCATTTTCCACTTTTACGTCACCATAGATATGAGGATGTCTTCTGATGAGCTTTTCGCAGATGGACTCCAATGCATCCGAAAGCGTAAATTGATCCTGCTCCTTGGCAATCCTAGCATAAAAAACCAAATGGAGCATGATGTCTCCAATCTCCTCTTTCATTCCCTTCCAATCCTCATCAAGGATAGCATCAGCGAGCTCATAGGTCTCCTCTATGGTCAAATGCCTTAGGGTTTCAATGGTCTGTTTCTTATCCCAGGGACATTTTTCCCTGAGCTCATCCATGATGTCAACCAATCTGTCAAATTGCTCAAGATGTGTACTCATGATTTACTTGTGGCTGCTGATGACTCGAATCAATGTGAGAAGAATGCTTATTCGAAAGTCATAAGGGCTTATTTTTGTTAAAAATAACAAAGTTTACGAATCCAAGCACAGCAAACAAAATCGTGCGTCAAACAGGTCTTTATGAAAAAAGTGATTTTAGGAATTTCCATGTTGATAAGTTTCAGTCTTTCATCGCAGTCCCAGTATCTTTTTCAGGAAATTATGAGTCTGCAACAGGCAACCCAAGAACGCAAAACGTATGCAGACAAAAACATCAAAAAAATCAAAGTGAAAAGCTTTGAAGAAGACGGAAGTGTTAGCAAGCGATTTTTTTGTGAGAAAAAGTTTTCCAAAAACCACAGCGAATATAAACTGTATACCAGAACCGGAGTGGGTGACAAATCTCTGATGACAGGCTTTTTTGATGGAAACGGAATGCTCATAAAAACAATCGACAGTTCGGAGACGCTTGTTAAAATCTGCTCCATCCTCTATGATAATCAAAAACGTGTATCTGAAACAAAAACAAACTCCAGATCGAAAGATGAAGATTTTGTAATCGAACTTACCGAGTTACATTCCTATGCATACGAAAATGACAACAGCCTCAATCCATCACACATGTGGAAAATCAAACAAGGAAAAGACAGCACCCAGATATTATTTCAAACAGATGAAAACGGAAATATTGCCATTGAAAAAAATGCGAGGACAGGAGCCAAATACTTTTATTATTACGACACACAAAACAAAATCACAGATATCGTTCATCAAAGTGAGTATAAAACAAATCTGATTCCCGATTATATTTTTGAATATGACGCACTTGGCCAGTTGATCAGAACCACAACAGCCGCCTCAACAGTTCGTGAAATGACAAACTGGTTATACGATTACAAAGATGGACTCAAAGTGCTTGAAGTCATCAAATCCGGGATGGGAGAAAGACTAGGGAGATTTGAATACGAATATGAATAGAATCATTTCTTTTTGGTTTTTGCAACACCAATCACTTCTACCTTGACCTTTGTCAAACCATGGTCAAGAAACCCTAGTTTTTTTGCAGCGATTTTGGTCAAATCCACCACCCTTTTCATTTTGGGATGAAGCCTGTCATTGACAATGACTTCCACTGATTTGCCATTTCTGATATTCGTGACCTTGATACGTGTACCTAAAGGAAGCCTATTGCAGGCTGCTGTCCATTTTTGTTGGCTAAAAACTTGTCCACTCGCTGTTTTTCTACCTTCAAATTTGTCGCCGTAATAGCTTGCGACACCGAAAAATACATTTTTATTTTGCTTTTTGGGTTTTAAGAAAAATGGAGAGCCAGACGAGGTGTCATTCATGTTGAAAACCGAAGTATCTGTCTGACAGAATGATGCTTTTGGTAAAAAGACAAAAAGCAGGAGCACAATCATATTTAACATCAATTTGCTCATGATCTGATCAAGTTGAACAAGGATGAATTTTCCATCGATTCAATTATTTTTTTATCCAGATCATACATATCCTCATGTATTTTTATTTTTCCATTTCTTCCTTCACAAGTGATGTATTGAATAAAAAGTGGAACAGGTTTTTTTACCGGTATCCATTTTTTCTTTTTTACAGCGATCCAATTGGTGATAGAGTCGGCTGAGTATTTCAACGTATCTGTAGGCTTCGCCCTGATGCTATCCTGAAAGGCGATCCAACGCGCAAGTTGTTCCCATTGCTCTACCCTTACACAGCCATGACTCATGGCCTTGTTGCTGTTTTTAAAAAGATATCGCTGATTTGTATCGTGCAGATAAACATGATGAGGATTAGGAAAATTGAATTTGATAACCCCTAATGCATTGTTGTCGCCACTGCCCTGTCTCACCGAATAAGGAATCCCTTTTTTGTATTTATTCCAGTCCACGGTTGATGGATCTATCCTCTTCCCTTGCTTATCGTAAAGGCCATATCCTTTTTTAGAGAGATATGCCGCATTGCGCTTAATTCCGGGCAGCACTTCCGTTTTGATGATGCTTGGCGGGATCGTCCATGTTGGGTATGTTATGATTTCCTTAATTTGAGAAATCAAGGTTGGGGTTGGTGTTTTGGGTTTGCCACAAATGATGTTGGATCGAAAAGCGACGGTATCAGCATCCCAGGCCTGCAATTCAAAAAAAGGAAGATTTACCCAAACGAAGGTTTCCGGCAACTGTTCCTTCAATAGCTTATACCTGTCTAATGAAACAAGAATCCTCTTGAGGCGGTAACGATCTGTCGTATTCAGAAGACGAACCAACTTTGTTGTTATTTTTCCATCAGATTGTAATCCGTGTTTTTGCTGATACGCTTTTATATAATCTGCCAGTAAAGCAGAGTCTGGTAAATCTTTAGAATCATCCAAATCAATTTTACTTTGCTTAAGTCTTTCGCACAAAGAAGAAATAAACTTCAGTGAATCTTCGGAATGGGTTGAATCAAATGGAAAAATCAAATGGGTATATTCTGCTGTATCCATGTTTCGGATAAAATCAGAAATGCCATCCCTTAAGTTCCTATAACCTTCAAATTTAGGTTGCAAGTGAAGAAAACTGATATTGATGTTGCTATCCTTAAAAATCCTTTTCATTCCTTGAGAAAAAAACGAATCCGCTTTGGATGGATTGATCAAAACAGAATTGCTGTCCGGCATCAACCTGCCCTCATTGAGATGCAGCATGATTCTGAATGTGGCATCTGTAAGCAACAAATCCGCTCGGGCCCAGAATGATGGTGGTAAAATATGATTGGTATCGTTTCGAGCAGCACTGATGAAAGAAATAATCGAATCTCTGTGATATTCTTCCGGCGAGAGTCCGCAGTAAGCCGCTGTATCCAAAAAACCGGCGAGAGCATGAACTTGACTAAAAAAAACGCCGGTATCACTCCATTGCGGGATGTCATTTATTTTCTCATAATAACGCCTTAGTTCTTTTTCAAGATGAAAACGTCCTTTATCATTTTTAGCAGACCTTATTTCATCACTTACCCTTTTTGCAAAAGAGGATGTCGGATTTTTTTTTGCATCATCACCTTTTTTATTGTCGCAAGAAATCAAAAAAAATAAGAATAAAAATAAGAAGATTACCGATTGATTTCGGTAATGTAGAATAACAGAAAAGAATGTTCTAAAAAATATCATTGAGGGTAATATGCGAGTAAAAGCCTTACAATTAACGCAAAATTTCACAATAAAGCAAATTCAGTTCTTAAACCTTTGTCTGATAAACGCTTATGAGAAACAAAAACTAAAAAATATTGAAGCAACGAAGGAATGATAGAGATGTTCTATAATTAAAAAAACAGGATAAAATCTGATTCTAAAGATTTTTCTTTCCTTTCCCTAATTCGTACATTGCATCAAGAAAAGTAAGTATGAAGTATTATGTCATTTCGGGTGAGGCCAGTGGAGATCTACATGGTAGCAATCTGATCAGGGCGATTCAAAAGTCTGATCCTGAAGCCACCTTCCGTTGTTGGGGTGGCGATCTGATGGCGGAAACAGGAGCAACAGTGGTAAAACACTACCGAGATTTGGCATTCATGGGGTTTGCGGAAGTCATTAAAAATCTACCTACCATCCTGAGCAATATCCGTTTTTGCAAAGAAGACATTGAATATTATAAACCTGACGCCATCATCTTTATCGATTATCCCGGTTTCAATTTGCGCATTTCCAAATGGGCAAAAAAAAGCGGAATCAGGACCATATATTATATTTCGCCACAGATCTGGGCGTGGAAAGAGAATCGGATTCATCTAATCAAACAATGTATCGATCTCATGTTGGTCATACTACCCTTCGAAAAAGCATTTTATCAAAAATGGAATTATGCTGTGGAATATGTAGGGCATCCTTTGGTTGAAGTAATAGAACGATATCAGACTATACATGAGGCTGAAGATGAAACTTGGAAGAACAAAAGGATTGTCGCTTATTGCCTGGAAGCCGAAAACAGGAGATAGAAAAAAAGCTTCCTTTGATGCTGAGTGTTTGCAGCCATTTCCCTGCATTTCATTTTGTCTTGGCAAAAGCACCAGGGATAGACGCTTCTTTTTATGAGCCGTTCTTGAAGGGACAGGCAAACGTTTCTGTGGTGAATCAAAAAACATATTCCTTATTGTCTATGTCGGAGGCGGCCTTGGTGACAAGTGGAACGGCCACCCTGGAGACGGCGCTGTTCGGAGTACCGCAAGTTATTTGCTATAAAGGAAGTGCATTGTCTTATCACATTGCGAAAAGGCTTATTAAAGTCAAATTTATCGGATTGGCCAATCTGATCATGGACAAAGAGGTTGTTAAAGAGCTGATACAAGATGACTTGACAACCGAAAATCTGGTTGCTTCATTGGGAGAAATTATACAGGGTGGAAGCAGAAGAGCTCAGATTGAAAAAGATTACAAGGAACTAAAAGACATATTGAAGTCTGGAGGAAGCGCTTCGGAGCAGGCGGCTCATCAAATCAAAAAGTTCATGGAACATTCAACGGAAAAATAACCTGTACACAATGACCAACATGGCAAATAAAAAAAGCAGGATAGACAGACGATTTATGCCATGCATATATTTCATCCAGGCCGTTGGCTTTGCATTGGGATCCTTTTTTTTGATATACAAATATTCGGCAATTTGACTCCAGATACCCATGATTGTTTTTTTAGTTCTTGAAATGAAGTTAACTATCCTTTTTCAAAAAGCCACCATTTAACTTTTCTGACCGGTTCATGCTTAAGGCCGAATTTGGTGATCGCGTGCACTTTCAAATGTTCCAAAGCCTCATCTACAGAGTCTGTGAAAAGACAGAGACTTAAATCGTCGGGAGATATAGTCGCTTTCTCATTCATCACCTGATTGTGTTCCAGTATTTTCTCATGGAAAGCCTTGTCAAAAACAATGATGGGAAATTCGTTCAGCATTTTGGTTTGAATAAGCGTCAATGCTTCGTAATACTCATCCAATGTACCAAAACCGCCCGGCATAACCACAAACGCATATGAATATTTGATCAGTAGCGTTTTGCGAACGAAAAAATATTTTATGTCGACCCATTTATCCAAATAGGGATTAGGATTTTGTTCGAACGGAAGCACAATATTGCAACCCACACTCCTTCCCCCTACTTCTTTTGCACCTCTGTTTGCCGCTTCCATGATACCCGGACC
>JAURKN010000173.1 GCA_030831725.1 Ferruginibacter sp. | reverse complement strand
GATGTTATGTATACAAAGCGGAATCAGTTTCTCAGGAAAATGATAGGGCCCGTAATTGTTTGAACAGTTCGAAATTTTGACAGGCAAATGATAGGTGTGATAAAACGCCCTGACAAAATGATCTGAAGATGCTTTCGAAGCTGAATATGGACTCCTGGGATCGTAAGGGGTTTCTTCGGTAAAGAAGCCCTCTTTTCCAAGACTGCCGTAGACTTCGTCTGTGGATATATGATAAAAAATCTTGCCATCATGATTTCCTTTCCAATGATTTTTGGCCGCATGGAGCAGATTGACCGTTCCTACCACATTTGTTCTCACAAACGCCAAAGGGTCTGTAATAGACCTGTCCACATGACTTTCCGCGGCACAATGCAAAACGCCTGTAAAATCATACTTTATGAAGAGTTCCTGAACGAGGGTAGCATCCGTGATATCGCCTTTTTCGAAGAAATAATTGGCATGAGACTCTATGTCTCTTAGGTTTTCGAGGTTACCGGCATAGGTTAAGGCATCAAGGTTGACTATCCTGTATTGAGGATATCGGGTCACAAAAAGTCGGGTTAAATGAGAGCCGATGAACCCTGCACCGCCGGTAATCAGAATGGTATGCATATGGATGATGTTGAAACTGTGCAAATAAAACAAAAAAATACCAAGTTCGCACTATTGTGCCTCAGAGACAACATTTTTTTCAATTTAGGGCAATGTCCATTTTCTCAATAACGATAAGTTTAGTATTTTTGAGTTTATTACAAATTTGATTTTTTGAAAATATTGTTTCTCACTCCCGCCCCAAGGAACATCTCTCCGAGTCAAAGATTCAGGTTTGAGCAATACATAGGGTTGGAAGAATTTAAGATAAATAAGTTCACCATTCGTTCTTTTTACAGCGATTGGGCTTGGAGCGTACTACATAAGAATGGGTATGCGTTCAGAAAGACAATGGGAATCATTGGTGGTTTCTTTCGTCGTTTTTTAACGCTTTTCACCCTTTCCGCTTATGATTTCATCTATATCCACCGCGAAGCCTCCCCCATTGGCCCCCCCATCTTCGAGTGGCTGATCTCAAAAGTGTTCCGAAAAAAAATCATTTACGACTTTGATGACGCCATTTGGGTAAAAATCGCCTCTGATGCCAATCCAAAAGTGGCTAATCTGAAATGCTCCTGGAAAGTATCAAAAATCTGCAAATACAGTAAAACGGTTAGCGTCGGGAATGATTTTCTGGCAAAATATGCCGAAAAATACTGCAAAGATGTGCGTATCATCCCTACCGTAGTAAACACAGAAACATACCATAATAGACTGAGAGATCAATCAAACGGAAAGCTTGTAATTGGTTGGACCGGCACTTTCACCAACCTATACAACCTGCAACTCATCACCAATGTGATCCAGAAACTGCAGAAAAAACATGATTTCAACTTTCTGATCATCGCCGACAGAGACCCGAAACTGAAAGACCTGAAATACACCTATCATAAATGGAGCCTTAAAACTGAAATTGAGGATCTTCTTCAAATGCATATAGGCATCATGCCGCTGATTAATTCCGAAGTGGAAAAAGGCAAATGCGGATTCAAGGCCATTCAATACATGAGCCTGGGTATTCCTGCTGTTGTGAGCCCGGTAGGTGCTAACAGAAATGTGGTTGAAGATGGGAAAACCGGATACTGGGCTGAAAAAGATGAAGAATGGGAAGAACGTCTTGAGCGACTGATCCTAGACGAAAAACTCAGAATACAGTTGGGAACAAACGGCCGTGAGAAAATCATCAGAGAATATGCCGTAAAAGTCCAGAAGAATAATTTCTTCCTATTGTTTCAATAAATGCGCATCAGATTTTTTTTCTGATCAACAGCATGCCATATCCCCGAAACAAATCTTTTATTTCAGAAAACCTTCCTGATATCACCAACAAAAAAAACCTGGAAAGGATCTCAAAACTAAAAGTGGAAAGATATACCCCCACAAATCCAGGGAAGCTGAAATTCTTTCTCGCATATTGCAACCTGCTTCTTACATTCAAAAACAAACGGAACGCCTTTACTTTGGATGTGGTTCCCATACCGGAATGAATGGCCTTAACCTCTGTGTTGAAGTAAATATTTCCGCCCGCTTTTTTGTATCTCAGTGAAAAATCAAGTTCCTCGAAATAAACGAAATACCTTTCGTCAAAATATCCTATTTGCTCAAATACTTTTAATCGCATGAACATAAATGCTCCCATCACCTGGTCTACCATCCTACTCTGTTCGTGATTCCAATCCGTCATCAAAGTTGCCGGTCTGAA
This sequence comes from Ferruginibacter sp., assembly GCA_030831725.1. Taxonomy (GTDB): domain Bacteria; phylum Bacteroidota; class Bacteroidia; order Chitinophagales; family Chitinophagaceae; genus Ferruginibacter. Next base: position 6,264 of record JAURKN010000173.1, on the reverse strand, counting down.
AACCTTTGGAAACAATCTCGACAATCCCGTACCGTGAATGACAAAATCAATGGCTCTGGGAAACCTGGCGCAACTTGCGGTAATCTTACCTGCCTCATCCAAGAGCTGACATCCCATGATTCCCGTTTTTGGATTTTCATCCATGTAATCGATGCATCCTCTAAGTGTTTCCTTAAATAACAAGGTATCCGGATTCAGCAGCAACACATAATCTGACCTGCATTTCAAAAATCCTTGGTTACAAGCTTTGGCAAATCCAAGATTGGATTGGTTAAGAATCAGTTTGATGGATTTATGCTCAGGCAACATGGAAATCGATTGGTCTTCGGAGTCGTTGTCTACAATCAATATTTGACTAACAGCATCTATGGAATCTGATGCAAGTATCGATTCCACGCATTTTTTCAGCAAATCGCCGCTGTTCCAGTTTACAATGACAATATCTATACTCATGCTGTCGTATTGTTTTGAATGGTTTGTGGCTTTCTGGTTTTTTGAGCGTAATAAATCAACAACAGCCTGGCAGTCAAAAACAGTTCAATGTAAAAAATCATTTGAATCCAAGTTGAGAAAAGATTCAAATACTGATCCTGAAAAAAACTCATCAGCAACGGATACATCAGTATCGCATAATACAACGTGAATCTGGTGGTTTTTACACTTATCGCTTTGAAGTATATCCAGTTGTGAAGCATACCGAACAAAAAGAGCATGAAGCATGCATATACAATACCATAATCTTTCAGATAAGAACTGTAAAAGGTATAAACATTTGTAGGATAAGGAACAAAAGCATATTCCTGAACCAAGGTAGGTGTTTCCTTTTTTTTAAGGATGCCTGCCTGTTGTCCGATCTTGTTGAAAAATAAAAGGGTGTTTTCTCCGGTTCCTTTGCTCTCTCTTTGATTTCGGATTTGCTGATCAAGTGCGTTTATGGGTGAAACCACATATAATCCGGCAGTGCTGAGTGAAAGAATCAGGTTATCTCCGGCCTTCTCTTCGGAACTACCCCCTTTTCCATATACAATGCCAAGTATGAGAAACAGCGGGATGAAAAATGCCAGTAATGTCAGATATATTCTTTTGGTAATCTTCTGATGATACAGATAATTTATACCAATGTAAATGGCCAGAATCATGAAGAAATAAGACCTTCCTGTGGCGAGAACAGCATATGTGATGGTAACAAGCAGATTGACCATTACCATGATGACATTTTTACGGCCGCGAAATTTCAGAAACGCATGGTAATTGATGGCAAAAGTCACAAAAGCTATGGTGATTAAATATTTGGTGATGCCGATATCTTCTTCTCCATATCCCAGTTCCGTTCTGATGCCCACTAAAAAATTATCCAGTTGCGAGGCGATAAAAACACGATAAGCCGCATGGATATAAAAAGGCAAACCGATGATGATGATGAGAAGAAAACAGATTCTCAGCCATGTGGTTGAAGGATGCTCCGTTTCGATGTTTTTTTCAGAAGCATAAGGCTGTCCTTTCGAAATAGACATTGGCATCAGGCCTCCTATAACGAAACAAATTGAACCTAGTGTTATGATCAGAAATGTTGAATTGCTGAGCGGATACAGTTCAGAAAGCAAGCTGTTTCCTAAAATCAGATGTAAAAAGAGAATGATGCTCCATAAAAAAGGGAATATGACAGGTGGTGCCAATAAACGTCTGCCAAATCTGAAAAACGCAAGCAAACAGAGTGAGACCTGAATCAGTAAAAACAGCAGTTCTTTCAATATGTAACCTGTCTCATTCATTGACTCAGTTTTTTGGTTTCAGATTCATGAAAAATCGGAGTATATGCTTGAAGGAAACCATCACAAGATAAAAAGAAGATGAACACAGATATCCCATACTATACCATACCGGATCTTGAATATGCTTTATCGATTGAAAAAAGAGTAACTGCAAACCAAATGCGGCAACGACCATGAACAACAAATAATGGCTTTTCATCCTGAGTTCATAATACTTGTGCACCACCATGGCTATCTGCCAGATGAATGTGCCGCAAAGAATGATGAAACCCATTTTTCTGTACGTCATTGTATCCGGCACCTTCAATATCGCCATAAGCCAAGCTGCGCCAAACCACCAATAGCAAATTACCGCAATGAGAAAACCTGCGATTTGAAAAAAGAGTATCTTTTTCAATAAAGAACGAATCTCTCCATATTTCTGTTCCTTATATGCGACTGTGAGCAAAGGCATTAGTGAAATCAAAACAGGAGAAATCAACATGGTAAAACCCCTCGACAACAGATCGAACATCGATTGATAATTACCTTGTATCTCTGGTCCGAATTGAACTCGTATGATAATCTTGTCGAAATACGTGAGAAGATTTGCAAACGCGAACCACAGCGACAAGGGTATGCCATATTTTAAAAATGGCTTGAAAATCTCTTTTGAAAATCCATGCTCCGATTTACTTTCGACACTTGAATCAACTAGTGAAATCATGATTTTCTTTCGTAGATAAAGTGTAGAAAAAAGAAAAGAGAAAAAGACGGAGATGAATAGTGCATAAACGGGCTTTAATGTGGTGTAACTTACCAACAAAACCGCTCCTAGTATATATGTAAGCGTTCTTATCGTTTCGGAATAAATTGTCTTTTTAGACATGAATCCCGATTGTGCCAATGCCATGTGATATGACTGTATTCCACTTGCCATCAAAGTTGCGCAAAGTAAAAAACATAATATCCAGTCTTGTTGCATCCAACCAAACCAAATTGAAACAGGAATAAACAAAACCAATTGGACGATGATCACATACAATAAACTTTTTTGCGCCAGTTCCAACTTATTATCTGTTCCGGAAAAAAATCTGATGATGCTCTGAGAAACCCACCCTGAACTGATTGCGGTTAGAATCAGAAGTCCGTTGTAATGATTGGCAAAAAAACCATATTCCCCTGAACCGAGCATTCTCTTCAAGACAGGTATGGTAAGCGCTGTAATGAGTGCAGGAATGATGATGCTATTGAGGTAATTAAGGTAGTCTTTTCTAAACCTTAAATACAAACTCATGTGATTGGCATTTGATGTTGAATTATTCCATTACGCATTCGAAGTGACTAATTGTTTTTCGGGTTTACCGAAAATCCATAATGCGATGAAAAGCAAAAAGCTTCCGATCATCGAAAATAAAAAAGCAAACTTCAATCTGCCCGACTTCATTTTTTCCATTGGATAATCCGCCGGATCGATAATCTGAAGCAGAGGTATATTATTCAGATATTGAAATCTGGCAATCTCCTGGTTTTTAAAAATCTCAGCATAAGCGGCACCATACACTTCCATTTCTGATTGCTTTTGAATCACAGGAACCTGCGCCGCATCAAATACCGGATTCAAATTGAGGTCTTTCGCAGCAGCCCTGTTCGATATGCTGGTATTAAGTCCTTTTCTCATCGCTTCAATACGATTTTCCAAGGCATCCAAAGTCGATTTGGCTTTTTTCGTTCTCAACTCCACATAGTAACCATTTGTTTCACTTACCAATCGCTCTGTCATCACTTTGGTAAATTTTTCATTGGGACTCGTGATATTGATTTCAAAAATGTTCAGACGTCTGTCTGGTTTTTGCGCATCAATGTGATTTTTCACCAAATCGACATAAACCTCATTCAATACACTGTCCTGCAAATATGAAAAATTTGATCTTGATTGTTGAATGGGAAAGGTAACGTTTCTGAACTTTTCCTTATCCTTGCGCATGCCTGATATATCGAGATAATAATCAACCAGCGTGTATGGTTTTGCGTCGAATGTATCTACGGATAAAAGCACACGTTCTACCATTCTTCTGCTCTTGATGATTTCAATGATATTGTCTCCCGAAAAAATATCTGTATTCCCTCCCAGATTCAGTCCAAACTGTGATGCAAGGCTGGCAAATCCGCCTGCTCCCGAACTTCCTGCATCATCCAAAGCGAAAGTGAGTCTGCTTTTATATTGTGGCTTCTTGAAATGGGCAAACATGAAACCAGTCACACCAAAAAGCAAAGATACAATCAGAAACAAATGCCATTTTCTGATGATGTAAGCACATTTCAATCTGAACAAAGAAACGGTCTCATTAACCATGGTTGTATTTACTTCTGTATCCAAAATAATAAACTTTTTAAATTGATTATTTTAATGCGTTTATGATCACATTGGATAATATACCCAACGCAGATACCAGCAACGCCCACTCACCGGTTCCCATCTTGTTCTTGTTTTCCATGTTTTTTTGAGGAACATAGATTTCAGCACGTCCGGTAACCCTTGGGTACTTTCTAAATCCGAAAAAAGTATGTGCCGATTTCACCTTACCGTTGGGATAAATGACCATTGTTTTTGATTTTCTCGAACTAGGCATGAATCCTCCTGCTTGTTTTACATAATATCTCGCACTTCGATGAGCCCTCAATGGTATGATGGCCGGATAAAAGACTTCTCCTGAAACTTTAACCAGATTATTATTCTTGTCAATGCTAAGAATATCACCATCTTCCAAAATAAGATTCTCTGAATGATTGGGGTTTTTCATAACATCTCTCAAATCGACAGTAATCAGATCATATCCGTTATACAATTCATTTCTGAGTTGTTGACTGGAGGAAATACTGTCTATGTTCACATTAAGCAGTCTTTCAAACAACATCTCTCTTTCTTTAATTGTCATGGACGACTTCCTTGTTCTTCTGATGGTAAGAGAACTACTATCTGCACTTGGACGAAAACCACCGACTCTTTGTACGATGTCGGAAATACGATCATCGCTCTTTTTAAGGTTATACTTTCCAGGAACTTTCACATCACCAAGAACCACAACTGTTCTTTGATTGATGATGCCGGAAAGGACTTTGACCGTTACAATATCAAACGGCATCAATGTAAAATCCGACAGGGTATCTGAAATGTCAATGATGAATGTTTCAGTTTCGTCATATTGAATATCGCTGAAATCAGCTGTCTTCTTTCTTCTTGAAATTTCTATGTTACTTGAATCTCCCATTTCACTTACTCCTCCGGCTTCCAAAAGAACGTCTCTAACCGACATATTGGACCTCCATGTAATCAAACCCGAAGTCCTAACCTTTCCCTGTATGCTAACATACTGCCTGTCTTTGAAGTCGAACTGGGAATAAATATGAACGGAGTCTCTTTTCTTCAAAACAACTTCCGTAAATCCGTTCATGACAGAATCGAGGTTGTATGCAAGTATGGAAAGGGGTTTATCTTTTTCGCTCCTATACACGTTGATTCTGCTTCGATAGGCATCATCCGACATTCCACCGGCACGTTCAATCAATGATTTTAATGTCAATCCATTACCGGACTCATAATCACCCGGACGATGGATCGAACCCGATATGGAAACCTTGTCATTCAGTTTGTCGTGCAAATGATTGATGAAAAACTCATCTCCACTTTGCGTTTTGAAAGTGCCGAAAAGTGATGAAGCTACATTGATGACTTTTCTCTCGCGGTCTCCGATTCTTGTCACTGTGATTTCGTTCCTGTAGGCGAGATCATTGAACCCTCCGCAAAATTCCATCAATTTACTGAACGGTTCTTCTTCCAGCATTTCATATTTACCTGTTCTTTTAACGTTTCCGGTTACACGAACCCGATTGACATAATATGGAATTCGGATGACATCTCCTTCCTGCAACAAAATGTTTCCTTTTTGCTGTCCGGCAACCATGAACTCATATAAATCAGAAACGCGCTCTACAGCATTCCCCCTAATCACTTCAATTTTTCTATAACTGCCCATATCTGATGGTCCTCCGCACAAATACAACAGATTGTACAAAGTGGTCAATGAGGAAACGGTGTATGTCCCTGGCTTGTATGCCTGTCCGATTACTGTAACCCTGATGCTTCTGATTTTGGTGACAGTGGTTTGTACTTTCGTTTGACCGGTAGAAATTGCGTGATAAATCGTTGCTGCCAGCTTGGCTTTGATCTTATTATTTGCAGCTTGAAGCGTAAGTCCGTTCACATTCAATGGTCCTACATTAGGTATGTATATCTCACCATTCTCATTCACTTCAAGATTATATTTCATTTCACTGAAACCATACACATGAACGACAATTTCATCATCAGGTCCGAGCACATAAGATGATGAGGTAGCAATACGAAGATTGGGTTCGAACACAAGGCTGTTTTTCGAAAACAACTCTGCACCAAATATGCTCATGTCCCTATCGCTGAATGCCATTTTCAATGAGCTTGTTGTTGTATCCT
>JAURKN010000003.1 GCA_030831725.1 Ferruginibacter sp. | reverse complement strand
CTTTTCATACGCAGGCATTTCAACCTGCTGCTTTTCCTGTTTCTTCAGGTATTGTCGCTCTATTTCATCTCCAGTTATAGCAAATACCACCAAGCGGCTTTCGGTGGCGTGACCAATGAACTTACCGGCCGCGTCAACAGCAAATACTATAACGTTCAAAGTTATTTTCACCTCAAATCAACAAACGATTCTTTGTTGGCTGCCAATGAGCAATTGTACAATCGTTTATCGCAGAATTTTTTGATTCGCGATACAACAGTCGAAACCAGAACCGACACCCTTTCGGTTGATTCACTCGAACAACACAGAACATACCGTTACATGAGAGCGCATATCGTATCCAATTCCTTAAACACACCAAGCAATTATATGGTGTTGGATCGGGGGAAGTCCGGAGGAGTTCTTCCTGGTATGGGCGTTGTTGATCCTATGGGTTCTGCAATCGGAATCGTTGTGGAGTCTAATGAAAATTATGCGGTGGTGATGAGTCTTTTGCACAAAGACAGCCATATCAGCGGAAAGCTGAAAACAGGAGGAGAAACGGGCACATTGAATTGGAACGGAGGAGACCCCGACTTGTTTAGTCTGACAGGGGTTTCCAAAAGTGCCAAAGTCAAAAAAGGGGATGAAGTGATAACGAGTGGTTATAGTACTTCATTTCCAAGGGGAATGAAAATTGGAAAAGTGGACGCTGTTTACAAAGAAAAAAGCAGCAATCTTTTTCGAATCGCCATTCGAAGCGCTGCTGATTTTCATAACCTGCAGTTGGCGTATGTCATAGAAAACAAACATCAGGAACCGGTGAAAAAAATACTGGACAACTTAAAAATACAACCCTGATCAATAACATGAACAATACTATAAAAAACATATTACGCTTTTTTCTGCTCGTATCGGTTCAGGTTTTTGTATTGGATAAAGTGAGGTTGCATCAGATGCTTACCCCTTATCTATATATGCTATTCATACTTTGGTTGCCTTTTCGCATCAATCGAACAGTTCTCATGTTGCTTGCTTTCGTATTGGGCATGACGGTAGATAGTTTTAGGCATCATCCTGGTTTTCATGCGGCGGCCTGCGTGTTCATGGCATACATCAGACCCTTCGTTATCAACGTAATGATACCACAGGAAGGTGCTGAAACCAATTACGACGAACCATCAATAAGAAGCATGGGCGGGGTTCTTCCTTATGTGATTTATCTCAGTACTCTCATTCTCATCCATCATATGTGGCTGTTCATTTTAGAGGCATGGCAGTTTTCGGATGGGTGGTATTTTCTGATCAAGTCGCTGGGAGCAACCATTTTGTCGCTTGCGTTGATCCTGATTACAGAACTGCTCTTTTCCAGAAACCAACGCTTCAAAACCAATACGATCTGATTTCACTTTTTTTACACTTTTTCGAAATGTAAATTTGCATCTAGCATCATCCAGATAAAACCTAAACTGAGTGTCTGTATATCACGAACCCCGAAAAAATGTCATAAGGCTTATTTTCATCTCGCTCGTCGTGATTATCATCATTCGTCTATTCAGTCTTCAAGTCATCACTTCAAAATATAAGATTCTCGCAGAAGATCAGGGTATGTTCCGAAAAGTGGTTTATCCCGATCGCGGTATTGTATTTGACAGAAAGAAAAATTCGATTCTTCAGAACACCAACATCTCCGACCTTATGGTAACACCCAATAAGGTAAAAGGAATAGATACTGCTTTGCTTTGTCAGATCCTGGAAATAGACACAGCGCAATTCAAGAAAAAACTCGTTGAGCTCATCATTAAAAACGGAAGAGCCAGGCCTTCGATTTTCGAACCGCTGCTCAGTGAAGAGAAAATGGCCATGTTGAATGAGTCGATGTTTAAGTTTTCTCCGGCGTTCTATCTCCAGGAACGCTCCGTCAGAAGCTTTCCATTCAACGCAGCAGCTAACGTGCTCGGTTACACGGCGGAAGTGGACACCAATTTTTTAAAAAAACATCCCGACGAAGGCTATGTCGCGGGAGACTATGCCGGCATGACCGGACTTGAGAGAACATATGAGAAAGTGTTGATGGGACAGCGAGGTATCGAATATTGGAAGCGCGACAATAAAAACAGACTTACAGAAAGACTGGAAAAAGGATTGTACGATACTATGGCAATCGCAGGACAGAATCTTTACACCTCTTTGGATATTGAACTACAGGAATTGGGGGAGAAGCTTATGGAAAACAAACTCGGTTCCATAGTCGCCATCGATCCCAAAACAGGCGGTATTCTTGCCATGGTGAGCGCCCCGACATATAATCCCAACTATCTTACCGGTAGTGAAAGACGTAAACATTTCTCCGAATTGTTTTTGAATCCTGCTCTGCCGCTCCTAAACAGAACCGTTAGTGCTACTTACTCACCGGGTTCGACCTTCAAAACATTACAAGCCCTGATCGGCTTGCATGAAGGCGTAATACAAACCGGTACTCGATTTTCCTGCTCAGGCGCTTTCTATGGTTGTGGTGGTGGAAAACCCATGAGGTGTTTGGATGTGGGTACATTCGATCTTCGAGGCGCCATCACCATTTCAGACAACACTTATTTCGCCAATGTCATGCAACGCGTGATCACCAATCCTAAATTCCCTTCTCAGGATAGCGCATTGTCTTACTGGGATCAATATATGTATGGCTTCGGACTGGGAAGAAAACTAGGTGTGGATGTTCCATCAGAAAAAGCAGGTAACATTCCTACTCCTGCATTTTACAACAAGGTATATGGAAAAGGAAGATGGAATTTTTGCACCTACAGATCGGTCAGTATCGGACAGGGCGAGGTGGATGTCACTCCGCTTCAAGTAGCTAATGAAATGGCTTATATCGCCAATAAAGGTTGGTATTATATACCCCATGTGGTTGATTCCATCGAAGGAGGTGACCAATATGGAATGCTTACGAAATACAGAAAAAAAGTCATGCCAACATCCATTCCCGACAGCATATTTGAAGCGGTTCATGATGGTATGCAGGGCGTTGTTGACCGAGGAACCGGTGTGGGGGCCAAAGTGAATGATATCGTGATATGCGGAAAAACCGGAACCGTGGAAAACTACTATCGCGGGGTAAAACAACAAAACCACTCCTTTTTTTGTGGCTTTGCACCAAGGGATAATCCCAAAATCGCCATCATGTGTGTTGTGGAGAACAGCGGTAGATTCGGAGGTACATACGCGGCACCCATTGTTGGAT
>JAURKN010000172.1 GCA_030831725.1 Ferruginibacter sp. | reverse complement strand
TCTTTCCAGTTTAGGTAAGAAGAAAGGAGTACGAATAACGCGTTCATCCATAAACGTTACTCCGTCCCAGTAATGCGCTTTGTAATGATTGTAATTGTCGATGGTATCCTGACGTGTGATTGGTTTTTTGATGAGCAATTCCGGTTCTTTCATCGCATAGAGCATCGACGTCATCATGGAATTCGGGTATGTTTTCATAATGGAGTCCCTGTAATCTATCAACTCCTTGTTGTGTTTATTATAGATTTCCATATGAAGCGCAGAGTCTTTGGCAGTTCTGGAGGCCTGATATGCGGTTCTTTCGTTGGAAAGTATGGTTCCCTTGACTGCAACGAAGGCCTGGTATTTTTGAAATAGTTCATTTTCCGGAGCCCCTATGATTTTCACCGATTGAAGATTGTTGGTGTCGGCAAAAAGTTCGATATGCTTGTCGCGGCTAACGAAAAAATCGAATGTATGTCTCTTCCCAGGGAAGACGATGGCGTAAATACCACCCGGTGCAAGCGAGTCTGCGCTAAATTCCGCCACTCCGTTTTCGTTAACGAAAGCTGAGTCTTCGATGTTGAGGTTTTTACCCATGTGAAAACACAAAAAAGCCACGCCTGACTTATAACTAGTTGTGGTAAGCTTTACCATGAATGCTGGCTTATCAACCACTGACTTTACCGGAGCAGATTCAGGTGCCGGCTTTTCGGTAGTCTTGGTTGTTTTTTGCGCCATTGCGGCCAAGATGAAACAATGTCCCGCCAGGAGAGATAGTATATACTTCTTCATAAACAAAAAATGTGTTCAAATGTATTGAAAATAAAGCGGTTGAGTAAATCAACACTATCAAATGACGTCAAAATTACAAATCGTTAACATTTTTGTTTTTATATCGGGTAAACAGAATGGAAATTATTCGGAGTGATACCCCCGGAAATATATTGGCATTTGAATCAACAATACCATATGAAAACTAGATTACTTTTGTGGCATGAGAAAGAAAAATCCCCCTGTAGTGCTGGAACAAGTTTTATTGACAGATTATGCTGCAGAAGGGAAAGCGATAGCCCGAATAGACGGTAAGGTCATTTTTGTTTCAGGTGCCATTCCCGGGGATGTGGCAGATGTGATGCTGGTAAAAAACAAGAAAGAATGGGCAGAAGCCCGCGTGCTTCGAATTACAACCCCTTCACCCGAGCGCCTTGCTCCTTTTTGTCCTCATTTCGGCACCTGTGGCGGCTGCAAATGGCAGATGCTCCCTTACGAAAAACAGCTTGTATACAAGCATCAGGAAGCCGGAGAAAACCTGAAACGCATCGGGAAAACCGAAATCCCGGAACTGCTTCCCATCATCGGATCAGACGACACCAAGACATACAGAAACAAGCTCGAATTCACCTTCAGCAATAAAAGATACTTGACGCACCTCGAAATGGAATCGGGGAACACAGATGCCCTTCAAAACGCACTGGGTTACCATGCCCCACGCATTTTCGACAAAATCATCGATATACAGGAATGTCACCTGATGGACGATGTGAACAACAAGGTCAGAAACACAGTGCGAGCGTACGCGCTGGAAAAAGGTCTTCCTTTTTACGACATTCGAAACCATACCGGCTGGCTGAGAAATATCATCATCCGATTCACTACCACCGGTGAATTGATGGTGAACATTTGCCTAAACCATGAAGATGAAGCGGAACGAAAGGCATTGCTGGATCATCTGTTGAAACAGGTTCCGGAAATCACCACACTCTTGTACACGATCAATCCCAAATGGAATGATACGCTGTATGGACTTGAACCGGTGGTCTACTCAGGCAAGGGATATGTGATGGAAAAACTGGAAAAATGGTCTTTCATCGTGAGTCCGAAGTCATTTTTTCAGACCAACACTAAACAAGCGGAAAAGCTTTATGGGGTAGTTCGTGATTTTGCGCAACTAACGGGCAAGGAAGTGGTATATGATTTGTATTGTGGAACGGGAAGTATTGGTATTTTCATCAGTGATGGCGCCTCGAAGCTCGTGGGGGTGGAAGTGGTGGAAGAGGCCATTGTAGATGCGGAAAAAAATGCAAAACTCAATAACATCAACCATGCCGCTTTTTTTGCGGGTGATGTGATCAAGATATGCAACGACGCTTTTTTCGAGACTCATGGTCGTCCGGATGTGGTGATCACCGATCCGCCACGAGCAGGCATGCATGAAAAACTCATACAAAAGCTGCTGGATATGGAAACGCCAAAAATCGTATACGTCAGCTGCAACACGGCTACCATGGCGAGAGACATTGCCTTGCTCGCTGAAAAGTACCAGGTAGAAAAGGTTCAGCCGGTAGACATGTTTCCTCATACTCACCACATCGAATGTGTCGCTTTGCTCACACTCAAATCAGCATCATAACACATAACTTTGCCCTATGGATTTCAGAAGCCCTTTCCAACGCGCCTCGCCTATCGTATTGAATCTGCTGATCATCAATTCGTTGGTTTTTCTGGCACAAATCGCATTCGGTGGAATGAATGAATCAAACTGGGTGAATGACTGGTTCGCCCTTCATCATTATCGATCCGATTGCTTTAAACCGCATCAGCTCATCACACATATGTTCATGCATGGCGGAATCATGCATCTGTTGTTCAACATGCTGGGTCTGTTTATGTTTGGCAGTTTGATGGAAAAACTATGGGGGCCGAAAAGATTTTTGATGTTTTACCTGATATGCGGTATCGTGGCAGGTTTGGCTCAGATGGGCAGTTATGTTTATACATATTGGGGAACTGATTACAATAATTTATCCCAAAC
>JAURKN010000171.1 GCA_030831725.1 Ferruginibacter sp. | reverse complement strand
TCATGTTGTTGATGAAATCCGATTTGATCTCACTTAATTTTTTTTGTTTCAGCAAGGCCCGAATGGTCAGAAAGAAAGCGGTTGTAATGATGATGGCAAAAAGCACAGTACCGAGTATGTACCAGAAAATACCCTTGATGATGATCATCTCCTGGTTGGGTACGATGATTACCAGAAACACTTCTTTGGTGAGGTTTTCATAAAAACTGCCGGGAGGCGGCTGAAGCGGAATCGCAAAATTGGTGTTATGTGCGGAGTCTGAGAAATGAGTAAAAAAACCGTCACTCTGCAATTGCTCCCCATTTAAGCTATTGTCTGACACCGCAAACTCAAAGGGAATCCCTTTCAGATATTGCTTTTCCATTGCGCTCCGAATCACAGCCGCAATCTCCTCTTTGGTAAACCTTTGTACCACAGAAGGCCTGAAAATCTCTCTCCGCATTCCCTCATTGGCTATGAACAGTTCCGATTTTTTATTCAGCGACTTGAATCCGGATTTTTCCTCCATCAATTTTTCCGCCGCATCTGTTGCCGCAAAAAAAATGTGTTCCCTCAGTTGTTTTTCCTTGGTTTCCTTGGCCGACTTCAACCAAAGAACCTGAAAATAAATCAGTCCGACCAGCGAAAGCGAAATCAGAACGGTTATGACCGGAAAAACTTTTTTCATGTTGGTGGATGATTTATTACCCGAATGGATACTACGCAAAAATAACCCTCTTACAGACACTTTCCGTGTTTTGATGTTCCATCAAGTGCTTTTTTTAACAGTTTCTCCAAAATCGGTTTTCGGAATTTTCTCAAACCTGCTTACCTTCAAATCATGAATCTTCCTGCTGCAAACCATCTTCTGATCGCTGATCCTTTTTTGAAGGATGAGCATTTTAAAAGAACAGTGGTTTATCTCTGTGCCCACAATCAGGAAGGCAGCTTCGGACTCACGCTGAACAGACCTTTTCATCATACGCTGGACCAATTGATGGATGATGTAAGAATCCATGACATTCCTGTATTCATAGGCGGTCCGGTTGAACTGAACAGCATCCATTTTTTACACAGATTGCCTGAAATTGTTCCCAATGCGGAAAAAATAACAGAAGGTTTGGGATGGGGTGGCGATTTTGAATGGGTGAGAAAGATGCTGAACGAAAAAAAATTATCAAAAAACGACTTCCGTTTTTTTCTGGGTTATAGCGGCTGGTCATCAGGACAGCTAGAGATGGAGATGGAAGAAAAAACATGGCTTGTGGCTCCGGCACCAACACAAATCATTTTTAATGCTGATTATGATTCATGTTGGAAGGAAAGCGTAAAACTGCTTGGAGAGGAATTTGAGCCTGTCATACATTATCCGATAGATCCTCAACTAAACTGACAAAAGAATTGCTGTATTCCCTATTGAAAATACCGGCCCGAGTGGCATTGCCTTTCTACACCAAGCATGTGAAAGTGAGCCATCCGGAAATGCTCAAACGCAGCGGACCTATTTTACTGGCATGCAATCATCCTAACGCTTTTCTGGATGCGGTCATCTTGTCTACGATCTTTAATAAACCGATATACGCTTTGGCAAGGGGCGACGCCTTCAAATCAAAAAGAGCCGACAAACTATTGCGGATGATGAACATGTTGCCAATCCACAGACTCAGTGAAGGGAGCGATAATCTGCAAGACAATTATAAGACGTTCGATTCCTGTATCGAGATTTTCAAACAAGGCGGAATCGTGTTGATTTTTTCGGAGGGGAAATGTGTGAATGAGTGGAAATTGAGGCCCCTTAAAAAAGGAACGGCTCGCTTAGCCATTACCGCCTGGCAAAGTGGCATTGATCTTACGGTGATTCCTGTGGGTTTGAATTACCATTCTTACCGCGATTTTGGCAAGACGGTTCACGTGAATTTTGGTGATGCTATGGAAAAGGAATCTTTCCCCGGTATGGTTGCCGATGGTAGCGGCATCAAAATCTTCAACGAAAAGCTTGCAAGTGCCTTGAAAGAATTGGTGTTTGAATCCAATGATCCTGAAGAAATCGCCACATTTTTTTCCAGAAATTCCAACAAACAAAATCCCCTTCGTTATTTGACATTACCAGGAAAATGGTTGCATCTGCCCCTTTATTTTCCCCTAAAAAAATTAAGTCTGAAAATTTTACCCGATGTGGACTTTTACGACTCTGTGCTGATTGGAATGCTCACCATACTTTATCCACTCTACCTTACTTCGATTGCATGGCTCGTCTTCACACTTGCAGGCGGGTGGTATTGGACTTTGGTTTTTCTCATACTCCCGCTCCTTGCCTGGTTGTATGTTAAGGCGAAAAAATGAGTTGCTGATTAGTGATTGGGATTATAGATTAGAAATCAATTCTTATCAATTCCCTTTTTTTATCGCCTTTATAGTCTTTATTTGTTTACCCTGTTTCACTTCAAGCAAATACACTCCCGTATTCCAGGTTTCTCCAAATGTAAATTTGTTGTTAGGTGATGTTCGTATAGTCCCTAACCTTCTTCCTTGCATATCTGATACTCGGATTGTCAGCTTCCCCATTTTCGACTGCATCTGAAAGTTAAGTTTTTCATTTGATTTTTAGTTTTATAGGGTACGGTTTTTTTCATACTTTGCTGGTGGAACATACCCCAGAGACTTGTGAGGTCTTTCAGCATTGTAATCCAGACGATACTCTTCTGCTTTTTGACGAACCTCGTCAATTGTCCGGAACACATAAGCGTTTAAAAAT
>JAURKN010000014.1 GCA_030831725.1 Ferruginibacter sp. | reverse complement strand
TTCGAATAATCGTAGGTAGTCATCAAAACCAAAGCGTTGGCCGCAACTCCGATGATGCCTGCCACTACCACCATGCCTATGCTTTTCAGCATGTGTGATGATTCTTTTTCCATGATGGAGTGAATGATGAAAGAAATCACCATGAGGCCTAGAATCAAAAACAAATAATAACTGATTTGCTGATGTCCTTGTCCAATTTGTAAAGCGGTAAAAAGGGCCGTCAGACCAAAACCAAGAAGATATTTTTTTCTGAAAATCAAAACTACCGCTCCCATAACAGCAGGAGCGTAAGCCAACGCCAGCATTTTGGTGACGTGACCTGCAGATATGATAATGGGGGAATAGCTACAAAAAGCGAAAGCGATGGCGCCCAATATGGAAACGTAGGGTCTTATGCCCAGGCAAATGCAAAGAAAATAAAAGCAAATGCAAGCCAGATAAAAGAAATTCATGGGTTGGGGAAGACCCATCTGTATGAATTTGTCAATCACACCCAAGGGAGTCCAAGTGCCTTCCAATGCGATTTGATAGGCAGGCATACCACTGAACATATTGGTAGCCCATAGTGGGAAATGTCCATTTTTTTCCTTGTATTCGAACGACTGGTGGCTCATGGCGTTCCAGCTGCTGATATCACTTTGTTTGAGTACAACTCCGGATTCGAGTGAGGGTTTACAAAAGATTAAGGTTACCAAGAGGAAGCATGCTATGGCAATCAAATGGGGTAAAACCGCTTTGAAATCGATTTTCTTCATACACAATAAATTAGAGAGGCAAAATAAGACTATTTATTGTAATTTGCTCTCTCCGGGTATGCAGTGATTACAATAGCATACCTCATATCAACTCAACACTTTACCACAAAACCGTCCATTTTTTCTTTTGGTCGGGGTAAATCAATCATCAACATCCTTTTTTGTTCCTATTCAATCGAATTCTTAGGATTCATTTTTTGCAAATGAATTGAAAATTGACACGGAACTTAAACAAATCTGCACACTAATTAATTTAAATAATTATGTATGCTAAAATTTTGTTGTTTGCAACTTATGGCTCGAATTGGTGATTTTCTATTTGACAAAATCCCGGTTCATTCCTAAACTCAACAACAAACCAAAAAACCATACACAAACACACTAAAGAGTTGGAATGATCAAAACCCTGATAATTGAAGACGAGGCGAAAATTTCTAGAATTCTAAAAAAAATGATTTCGGAGAATTGTCCGCATTTATTGATTTCTGGAATTGCCAAAGAGAAGGATGTGGCTATTAAAATGATCCGTGAACATAATCCCGATTTGGTGTTCATGAATACCACCTTATCAAAATCCAATGCATTTGACATTTTGGATAAGATGGGAAGCTTTGGATTTGAAGTTATTTTTGTGACCAATCTCGAAAAATACTCTTACAAGGCCATCAAATACAGGGCTTTGGATTACATACTTACTCCTTTTTCTGCCCAAGATATCATACAAGCCACACAAAGAGCTACCGAGAGAATAGCAGAAAAACAGGTGAGCCATCAGTTGAATGAACTTTTGGGGAATCTGAAAACAAACGGAGTTAGCAACAACCACAAAATCGCCATTCCTACTGTTGAAGGATTTGTATTTATTCTGATGCAAGACATCATTCGTTGCGAAGCCAATGGAGCTTACACTTGCATTCACACCACTAAAAAAGAAAAAATCATCGCTTCCAGAAACATCAAGGAATACGAGTTCATTTTGCCTAAAAATCAATTTTTCAGGATTCATAATTCGCATTTGGTCAATATCAACCGCATGTTGAGATATAACAAGGGAAGAGGCGGCACCGTGACCATGGAGGATGGCACAGAGATAGAGGTTGCCAGTCGAAGGAGAGGAGAGTTCCTTAGCTTTTTTCAATAGCAGTAATAATAGCTGTCTTCCTGTCTTTTTCTTTTTTCTTTTTTGGTAAGAAGAAGTTTTTCTTTAATTTCGCATCCCACATGGTGGTTGTAGCTCAGTTGGTTAGAGCATCAGATTGTGATTCTGAGGGTCGTGGGTTCGAGCCCCATCATCCACCCCAAGCTTCCTTTTCAGGGAGCTTTTTTCATTTCAAGACAGTAACTTAAACTAACGCTTTATTTCTGCTGTTTAACAAAACATTATTGCGAATACTGCGTTTAAGCAGAAATAAGGCGGAATTTATTTTGTTATATTGCGTCATGTACCATAAACTTCGTGTATTTATGAATAAACATTTCTTTTCAATGGTGATTGTTTTGACAATTGCCGGTCTGTTTTTTGGCTTTCAATCTCATGGACGTTCTGAAAATGAGGATGGCCCCAGAGCAAAACATGCGAAAATTTTAAAAAATGTCGGGATTTTGCTGGAAGAAGGGCATTACAGTCCCAAAAAACTGGACGATGCATTCAGCAAAATTGTATTTAAAACATACCTAGAAGAATTAGACGATGAAAAGAACGCTTTTCTGCAGTCAGACATTGAAGCGTTGAAAAAATTTGAAAAGGATATAGACGACGAAATCAAAGGGAAGCCGCTACAATCTTTTTATGCGATTCATGAATTGTATTTGAAGAGAATGGTGGAGGTGGAAAAATTATATAAGTTGATGTTGAACAAACCCATGGATTTCAATATCGATGAAAAGTTTCAGGCGGATCCTGAAAAAAGGAATTTCCCTAAAAATAATTCGGAGCGGGAAGAGATTTGGAGAAAAAGGATGAAGTATGCCATCTTGGCCAAATGGTCTGATATGAAAGATGAACAGGAAAGAAGAAAAAACGATTCTGGTTTTATTTTCAAACCCGATTCAACCCTGCAAAGAGAGGCTCGCGAACAGATTTCCAAACAAATGGACCGCTATTTCACCACTAAGAAAAATCGCGAAACACAGGATGAATTATTCAGTCAATTCATTAACGCGATCACTTCTTCAATGGATCCACATACCAATTATTTTCCGCCGGTTGATGTCAGGGGTTTCAATGAGGCGATGAGGGGTAGTTTTTTCGGCATTGGGGCTCAACTCAAGGAAGACGATGGTAGAATCCGTATTTCAAGTTTGGTAAGTGGTGGTCCTGCCTGGAAAGGAGGAGAGTTGAAGGAAAATGATGAAATCATCAAAGTAGGACAAGGGAACGAAGAGCCTGTTGATGTTACTGGATATTCAGTTGCGGATGCGGTGAAGTTGATCAGGGGATCCACAAAAGGCTCAGAGGTGAGTCTTACCATCAGGAGACCAGATGGTTCTATTAAAGTGATAAAGTTGAAAAGGGATGAGATCAATTTGGATGAGACATTTGCCAAATCAGCCATCATCAATGGAAAAAACAAAATCGGATATATCTACCTGCCTGAATTTTACGCGGATTTCGAGCGCCCTAACGGGCCAAGATGTGCGCAGGATGTTGCCAAAGAAGTGAAGAAACTGAAAGAGGAAAATGTGGGTGGCATCATTCTCGACCTCAGGGGAAATGGGGGAGGATCTTTGTATGATGTGGTACAGATGGTGGGATTGTTCATTAAGGATGGTCCTGTTTGCCAGGTTAGAGGAAGAGATGAGAAACCAAGTGTATTGAAGGATAACGATCCTGGAGTTTTATATGATGGTCCATTGACAGTTATGGTTGATGGTACAAGCGCATCCGCCTCCGAAATTTTCGCCGCTGCCATCCAGGATTACAAAAGAGGCATCATTGTCGGATCGGCTTCCACATACGGCAAAGGAACCGTACAGCGTATGATTCCTTTGAATCCAGATGGAGGTATCTCAATCATTGGAAACAAGACCGAAGAGTTGGGAAATGTCAAGCTGACCCTTCAGAAATTTTATCGTGTAAACGGAGGCGCTACCCAATTGAGAGGAGTTACTCCGGATATCGTTTTCCCTGATAGATACGATTATCTCAAATACAAGGAAAAAGACAACCCATCCGCTTTAAAATGGGATGAGATTCCTCAGGCCGCCTATCAAAAAACGGATAATCAATTTGACCAAATCATATCTACTGCTTCCGGTGAAATCAACTTGGATCCTGCTTTTTCGGGGATAAAAAAACAAGTGCAGTTATTGGATCAGATGTCAACCAAGGAAAGATCGCTGAGTTATACGAAATACAAAGAAGAGCAGAAGCAATTCAACGATGCGATTAAAAAAATGGAGGAACTGTACAAACTTCAGAATCCGATAAGCATCCGCAACCTTAATACCGATTCACAGGAAGTGAACAGTACGCCTGAAAAAACGGATAGAAACAAACAATGGTTGAAACTCAGGAGCACAGATATTTTTCTGGAGGAGTCAACCAAAATCATGGATAAGATGATTGCGGACAAGAATATGGCGAAAAGTTCATGATTTGAATGGATGTAAAAAATATGTAGTAAACAAAAATCCCCACGGTTTGTGGGGATTTTTGTTTACTGATCTTAAAAGAATTTATTTCTTAACTGGGACTGTTTTTTTGAAATCTGAGGCGATGGTGACAGCCTTAAGCGCGTTCACAATACCGCCTGTTCTTGATATTTCGCTGAGTTTAACCGAATCTTTGGTGCCTGGAAGCAAAACCGTTTCTTCGATTGGCGTTACGGATTGCTCAATGATCTTCTTTACTTCGGTGGCAGTCAGGTTCGGGAAATGTCCCCAAACAATGGCAGCGATTCCGGAAACCACAGGGCAAGCCATGCTGGTTCCGCTTGAGTTTCCGTATGTGTTTCCTCCAGGTATTGTTGAATATATGCTTACGCCTGGTGCGAATACATCCACTTCAGATTTGCCATAGTTGCTGAATGATGCAGTAATGCCACCATTCTTTTCGTCTCCGCTGGCTCCAACAGTAATCACGTTAGAAGCCCTACCACTGCCATCTTCATAAACGGGGTTAGGGAAATTGTATGCAGTGTCTATGTTTTTTGAATCATTGCCTGCGGCATGAACCAATAAAACATTTTTCTTTTCGGCATATTTGAATGCATCATCCACCCATTTTTTTTCTGGTGAAAAATCTTTTCCAAAACTCATGCTGATGATTTTTGCGCCATTGTCTACCGCATATCGAATCGCGTTAGCGATGTCTTTGTCATGCTCGTCTCCATCGGGTACCGCACGCAATACCATGATTGATACATTGTCAGCGATACCGTCGATACCGACGCCGTTTCTGGCAGCGCCGATGATTCCAGCACAATGTGTGCCATGGAACGGGGTGGATGCCATCAGGTCGTTGTTGCCATAATTACGATCGTTCAAATTGCTTTCATCATCTTTTACGATATCGCCACGAAAGGAAGGAGGTGCTGTTTTTGCTGATTGCGCTTTTCTGATTTGTCCAGATATTTCATCAATCAACTGCTTGTTTGTGATGTCGTAACTGTCGTTAGCCTTAGAGATGCTTAGCATCAAACCCCTCACCATTTTTGAACTTGAGCTTGAAGTGTTGTGCGCCTGAAGGTCTGTACCATTGTATTCCTCTTTCCCCATTTCTTTTCTAAGAATCGAATCACCTTCCAAAAAGGTCGGATATAAAGAGCTCATGTAGCTTGCTTCAGCTTCATCCACTGCTCCAACCACTCTCGATTTCGCTCTGAGGTATGTTTGATAAGACTTTCTTTCGTCCTCATTAAGTTTGGATTCATCAACATCCTTACCTTCCCAAATGGGTTTTAGTCTATAATAGACCCTGGCTCCTTCGTAGGAGTCTTCCTTTACATTTCGTCCATCTTTTCCGCCAAGGAAGTTCCATCCGTGAATGTCATCCACATATCCGTTTTTGTCGTCGTCTTTGTTGTTGCCAGGTATTTCTTTCGGATTTTTCCAAAGCACGGGCTTCAAGTCTTCATGCAATGTGTCAATGCCACTGTCAATCACAGCGACGATGATTTTTTTTGATGGGATTTTTTTTGCTCTTAGATAGTCGTAAGCTTTCGAAAGGCTGATTCCCTGAAATCCTGTTTCCGTTTTGTCTAGCTGGTGCCAGTTTTTAGGAACTTTTGTTTCTGAGTCTTTAGCAGATTGGGCAAAGGGTTGTAGGCAAATTGCCATACCCATGATCATCAGTGAGATTGGTTTTTTCATATTCTATTTTCTCTTTTAAGGATTGAATGTAAGTCGGAATTCACAAAGGTGAATCAATACCTTGTTTTTTTACAAAAGTTTACAAATCAAATTTGATACCTTGGGCCAGAGGTAATTTGTCTGTATAGTTGATGGTATTGGTTTGTCTGCGCATATAAACCTTCCAGGCATCGCTTCCGCTCTCTCTTCCTCCTCCGGTTTCTTTTTCGCCTCCGAATGCGCCTCCGATTTCGGCTCCTGAGGTTCCGATGTTCACATTGGCAATGCCACAGTCGCTACCGGAAGCAGATAAGAACTTCTCGGCCTCGAGCAGGTTGGTGGTGATAACAGAAGAAGAGAGTCCTTGTGGAACGCCGTTTTGCATGGCAATGGCATCATCCATATGTTTATACTTCATGATATAGAGAATCGGAGCGAAGGTTTCATGCTGAACAATCGCCATGTTGTTTGAAGCTTCTGCAATACAAGGTTTCACATAGCATCCGCT
Organism: Ferruginibacter sp.; assembly: GCA_030831725.1. Classification (GTDB taxonomy): domain Bacteria; phylum Bacteroidota; class Bacteroidia; order Chitinophagales; family Chitinophagaceae; genus Ferruginibacter. Next base: position 4,310 of record JAURKN010000014.1, on the reverse strand, counting down.
CTCATAGCCTTTTCCTTTCAGCACACCTCCTTCGACCAAAAATTTGCCTCCTTCTTTTTTGCAGGCTTCAATGGCGTTGAGATAATGTCCGACTGCATCTTTATCAATCAATGGGCCTACGTGGTTCTTCTCCAACAGTGGATTACCGATACGGATCTGTTTGTAGGCATGCACCAGTTTTTCTTTGAAGCTATTGTAAATTTTTTCGTGGATGATAAGTCTTCGTGTTGTGGTACATCTTTGTCCTGCTGTACCCACGGCTCCGAATACGGCAGCGGTGAGTGCGATATTCAAATCTGCCTCTTTGGAGATGATGATGGCATTGTTGCCACCGAGTTCAAGCAAAGATCTGCCCAGTCTTTCTCCAACTGTCGCGGCAACGGCTTTTCCCATTCTTGTACTTCCTGTAGCTGATATCAGGGGAATACGGGAGTCTTTGCTCATCCATTCACCAACTTCTCTTCCTCCGCTGATAAGGCAACTTACGCCTTCCGGTACCTGATTCTTTTTGAAAACGGATTCTACGATTTTTTGACAAGCCACGCCGCAGAGGGGTGTTTTCTCACTGGGTTTCCAAACGGAAACATCTCCACAAACCCAGGCGATCATGCTGTTCCAACTCCATACCGCAACCGGGAAGTTGAACGCAGATATGATGCCCACAATGCCAAGCGGGTGGTATTGCTCATACATTCTGTGACCGGGTCTTTCGCTATGCATTGTCAAACCATGTAATTGTCTTGAAAGTCCTACAGCAAAGTCGCATATGTCTATCATTTCCTGTACTTCGCCTAACCCTTCCTGTAAGCTTTTACCCATTTCGTAGCTAACCAGTTTGCCGAGTGCGCTTTTGTTTTTACGAAGTTCATCTCCAATCTGGCGAACTACCTCACCACGTTTTGGGGCAGGCCATGTTCTCCATTCCGTAAAGGCTTTTTGTGCTTTAGTGATGATTTCATCATATGATGCGAAATCTGTTGTTTGTACTTTACCGATTTCTTTTCCGTCTACAGGAGAATAAGAGGTGATGAATGGGTTTTTATTTTTACCCCATTCCTTACCGGTGGATGTACCGGAATTAGAAGCTTTAAGCTGCAGTGATTTTATGAATTCCATGGTCTTGTTTTGTCGCCAAAGTTAAGGCAATATGGACCATGGAAATGTTATGTTTTCAATTAAAAATCGGCTTTGATTCCCCCACTAAGCCATCGGTTCGGCATACGGCTACCCAGCAAATCGCTGTATTGAATATTGCCGATATTTTGCACATTGATAAACACCGAAAAGGTATTGGCCGTGTATTGAATACGTGCATTGTTAAGCCAGTATGCTTTTCCCTGTACCGCCTTGATAGCAGAGGCTTGTCCTGAATTTCGCTCTTTGTAAACAGACTGCCAAAGGATTTCCCATTTTTTATACTTGATTTGGATATTGTTTTGCCAAAGCAATTTCGCATGAGACAGAATGTAAAAGGAAGGTATGCTGTCTGAAGTTTCAGAATCAAGCCAGGTTAGATTGGACTGGATATTCGCTTTTAACGATTTTCCAATGTTTATTGATTTTGACAGATAGATTTCGAGTCCTTTGGTTTTCACCCATTTTACATTTTGGGCATACGCGAATTTTCCCAAAGTGTCCAAGTTCAGGTTTCTAGGGATTTGAGAAAAAGGAGTTGGTACAAAATCAATGACATCATCCTGATCACGGATGAATCCTGTGATTCCTGCTTTGAATGAATGGTGGCGAATATCTGCACCCAGTTCTGCATGTGAAGATTCTTCTGCTTTTAGGTTCGGATTTCCAATGCTTCCACCTCTTACCAACGTTTTATTGTAATTGTTAAATCTCTCGGTGAAGTCTGCTGATCGTATGGCTTTCCCGGCACCACCACGAATGGTGACTTTAGAGAGCTGGTAGGAGAGGTTCAATTGTGGTATGAAAACGGTGCCATAGTTTTGGTCGTTCACCAAACGGACACCTGGGTTTACATAAAATTTCCCAGTGTGATAGGTAGCTGCGGCAAATGCGGCAAAGTGATTGTTGCTGTGGTTGCCGCGGTCGTTGGAAATGATTCTTTTGTTTTCAAAGTTTGCGCCAATGCTGAGGTTGATGGATTTCCAATTTTCATTGTGCAGATAATTCAAAATGAATTGTTCCGATTTGTTTTTGTTGGCAATTGAAATGCTGTTATACAAGTATTCATCCGATGTTTTTTTGTAAGCTGCATCAAACTGATCGGCGGAATTTTTCCCTTCTCTGCGTAATCTCAATTGGTTCCATAGTGTATTTACTTTTTCCGTGGCCGTATCGCTGCTGAAAGTGGTATAGAAATTCTGTGCGGCGAAATCGCGCATATCATAGCTGCTTCGAAGGGCTGCGTACCAGTTTTGTCCAAGCTTGAAGCCAAGACTTGCGGAAAAGGTATTGTTGTAGAAGTATCCAAGATTGTTGCTACGGAGACGTTGTCCTCTTGTTTGGTTGGAAAGTACTCCTGCTGAAAAATTGATCTTGTTTCCGGTGTGATAAGTCGATGCATTCACATTGCTCAGACCGTATTCTCCAATGGATGTTTGAATGGAAGTTTTATGAATCGGATTTTGCTTGAACCTGAAAAATGTTTTGGTGATGATGTGAATCACACCTCCAACGGCTTCTGAACCATAGATTGCCGCAGCAGGTCCTTTCAACACTTCGATACGCTCAATCTCACCGGGTGCGACAGGTATGTATCCCGCAAAATGTCCTGTAATCGGATCGTTCATCTTGATGCCGTCGATCAAAATCAAAACCTGCTGGAATGTGCTGCCTCTGATGATCACATCCGCCTGTGATCCGGCAGGTCCACGCTGTTGTATTTCGATGCCGCATTCAAATTTTAATATTTCATCTATACTTAAGGCAGTTGTATTGGAAATCCGGCTCATGTCTATGATCTGAATGTCTTTTCCGGAGCTGGCATTCGGTTGCAGACTGTATCTGTTATTGCTGATATTCACATTGTCGAGCGTGTCGAATTGTTGTGCGTTTGAAAAAAAAGCAAACAAGGTTAAGGCTGAAGCTATAAAAAAGGATTTCATATAAAAAAACTTTGGGTAAAAAAAAGCGGTTTCAAATGGAAACCGCTCGCGAAATTAGGTAGTTTATGATAAAAACAACCATTGGCTGTTCACTAATATTGCTCCTGCTGGTTGGGGAAGTCACCCGATTTTATGTCTTCGATGTATTTCTTGACCGCACCTGTGATTTGTTCATTCAGATTGAGATAGGTTCTCAAAAATCGGGGTTTGAATGTGTTGTTGATACCTAGCATGTCATGCATCACCAACACCTGTCCATCGCAGGCGTTGCCGGCTCCGATGCCGATGGTGGGTATGTGAAGACTTGCTGATACTTCTGCTGCAAGTTTTGCAGGGATTTTTTCAAGTACGATGGCAAAACATCCTGCTTCTTGTAATAATAATGCGTCTTTTTTGACTTTTTCCGCTTCTGCTTCTTCCTTGGCTCTTACGGAATAGGTACCGAATTTATAGATACTTTGTGGGGTAAGTCCTAAATGCCCCATCACCGGAATACCTGTGGATACAATTCTTTTTACGGATTCAACCACTTCTTCACCACCTTCCAGTTTAACAGAATGCCCGCCAGTTTCCTTCATAATGCGAATCGCGGAGTTCAATGCCTCTTTGGAATTTCCTTGATAGGAGCCGAAAGGCATATCTACCACCACCAGACAACGTTCTATTCCGCGTACCACACTTTGCGCATGATAGATCATCTGGTCCAGGGTTATGGGTAGGGTAGTCTCGTGTCCGGCCATTACGTTACTGGCACTGTCTCCAACCAAAATGACATCAATGGAAGACTGATCGAATATTTTTGCAAACGAATAATCGTATGCGGTGATCATGGAGATTTTCTCCCCTCTGTCTTTCATGACCTGAAGGGTATGTGTGGTTATTTTTTTTATATCTCTGTTTGAAGACATGCTTGGGATTGATTGGATTAGGCCTCCCAAACCAATGCACTGGCTCCCAAAATGGCGGCATCGGATTCTTTGAGTTGGCTGAAAATGAGTTTTACTTTATTCTTGAAAATTGGAAGAAGGTTTTCCTCCATGTATTTTCGGGTTGGATGTAGCAATAGGTTTCCCGAACGGGTCAAACCGCCAAAAAGAACGATTGCCGAAAGGGAATCCATGTCGCCATGAACGCTTCATAATTCGCCAGCGTGATCACCAGAGAATTGCCGTTATCAAACTCGAACCGCGTTGGCCGGAAGGCCGCGCCCTGAAGCTGGATCGCCATCAGGAC
>JAURKN010000013.1 GCA_030831725.1 Ferruginibacter sp. | reverse complement strand
TAAAACCAGCTGCTGAAAATGAGCATTGGCTTCTTTGGCGATATCAGGCACCCCTTCAAAAGTGAAAACATCTGGAGTACCCGGGATAGATGCCAGGTAGGATGTCGTCAATCCCAATGAAGTACCCAGCTCCACAATGGTTTTTGGTTGATGAAACTTGGCTATCCTGTATAAAAGACTGGCGTATTTGAAAGGCTTGAGCGAAGTTCTTGCGATGTCTGATATTTTTCTTTGTGATGTGCGTATCGAAGTGGATCCTGCGCCCAATTCTATTACAGACAGTTCTCTATTATTGTTGTACAATCTCTTACGAAGAGATTCTAAATTTTGTTGCAGTGGCGAAGCCGATGTATCATTCAAGGCTTTTTCTATCCACTCATAAACATAGGGCGAATGAATCCCATGTCCCTTTCCATTGGATGCGACAAACAGGTAGCGCAGATATTTGCAAGCAATTTGAAATGGACTGTACAATTGAAGTTTGGTGTTTGGTGTTTGTTGTTTATTTCCGTTTGTTCCAGACTTCGAAATCGTGGTCAAATGCGTTTTTTTCATCTTTCAGAAAAGATTGCGTTTGAGACAATTGCCAGACATTTGGATCTAGTTCAGGGAAAAATGTATCTCCGTCAATAATGGTATGTACCCTTGTCAGATAAATTCTATCGGCAAGCTGCATGGATGACCTGTATATCTCTCCGCCACCGATGATGAATATCTCTTTGCAATTCGTTTTTCGTGCTTCGTCCAAAGCGGTTTCCAGATCATTGACTTTGATGACCTGATCGGCATTCCAATCTTTTTGTCGGGTGATGACAATATTGATCCTTCCCGGCAGGGGTTTATTGACCGATTCGAAAGTCTTTCTTCCCATGATGACTACGGAGGCCCAAGTTGTGTTTTTGAAAAATTTCAGGTCATTGGGCAAATGCCATAACAGCTGGTTGTTCTTACCGATGGAATGATTGGTGGAAGCGGCGACGATTAAGGAAATCATGCACAAATGTAAAAATTAAAAAGGAGATTAATTATTTACAATTCGTCATTTTGGATATCAACAAGAAACCCAAAATGAAATTGAAAGACTTGTTTATTTTGCCGTTTTGAATCGATACGATACCCCGAGAGAAAGATAGTTGCGAGGTGCATTTTTTGTCAATCCGAATCCACCGGAAATATCAGCGATAAAATCGTTGTTGATCAGATAAGTGAAACCACCATCGCATCGGTGATCCGGCGCATTATAGTCCTGGATAAATCCGTACAACTCAGCGTAAAAACCCAGCTTGGACGTAAGACTAATTCCTGTTGTGAGCGTGTAAATATAATTCTGGGCGGCATTCTCGCCGTTCCACTCCGCCCCAAGATTGTAAGCCAAAGATACTTTTTCTGTCAGCGTATGCTGCATGGTGAAGCGGAACGAAGGAGCGATGTATTTTTTCTTGTAGTCCTTACTGCCAATCGAAGCGGTAGTCACATGTCCGATAAAAGATGTTTTGGGCAAAATACCTTTCTCTTCCCAAAGTGATGTTTTAAATCCGACAGTTATCGGCATGATGCCGGAGGTTTCAACACCATTTTTCTTATCCTTCACCAATTCTGTGATCAACCTGAATTCAAGCTTTTCATTTATTCCATACTTCCAAAGTGTGGAAGGATAATTCAAAGAAGTCTGGTTGTCGGTGATGTTTTCCAAAGTGAATCCATTTTCAATCTGAATGTACTTCTTTGGTGTAATGAAGGGACATTCAGTTTGATCTGGACGGTCAATTTGAATGGGAGGATATTCCTGTGCAAATGATTTGAAAATACCTGTAGTGACAATCAAAATAGCTGTAAAAAGTAATTTTTTCATATTCTGCAAATCAATAAAAAATGTATCAAAGACCGAAGATAACATTCGAAAAGTGAAATGGTTCATCAAAAGCATGGCTATTTGAAGCTCCTTTTTGTTGAAGCGACTAAAAATACTATTGGACTATTGTATTGAATATCACTTCCACATCGGTTGCAGATTTTGTGCTATTTACCGGATCTGAAGTTTCTTTTCCTGGGGGCGTTCCCGGATAATGACGCAACGTAATCTTGATTGTTCCTGTTGCAGCAGTTGATGCAGACCATGTTCCGTTTATACCTAGAGGAACTCCGTTATCATCATTGTCCAACTGAGACACTGTCAGGTTGCTTCCAACTGAAGGTTCATAATAAAAACGATGAGCATCCGATTCGGTCTGAATCTCCGTAGTTAGATCTGTTACAGGATTAGTGGTTTTATTCAACAATTGAAGGGTGACAACGTATGAGGTTGAAGAAGATAAAACAATCGAATCCTGCATAGGAGCATTACCACCCGGACCATCCGAATCATCAAACTGATACGTAAAACTGGCACTTCCGCCCACAGGGACAAAAGTCAACTTCATGGTAGTGATCACTTCTTCATCATTTGTTTCGGGAACAGCATCTTTTTTACAGGATGAAAGACTTGCAATCATCAAAACAATCATTAGAAGTTTTTTTGTATTCATGGTTTATTTTTTTACTGTTTTATAAAACGGACGACTCCGATCCGCATGATTTTATTTTTATACATTATCATCAATCCACTCCATCACAACTGACATTTCAATCTAATACACACATTTCTCCCCATCTCATCTGTGAAATACCTCATGGTGTTCATATAATCCCGATAAGAGCGATTCAACAGATTTCGTACAGAAAAACCTATAGTAACCCGATTTTTATGAACCAGAAAAGCAACCGACGAATTCACATTCAATAAAAAATAAGCCGGTGGCGGTACTTTATAATCCTGTTTGCCATTCATGGATCCTGGTATATTTTTTTGTTGCATGACATTCATACATTCCAAACTCAGATATCCATCTTGTATTTTTTTATTCTTTTTCAAGAGATAGACAAACTCATTGCTGATTCGATTGGCAGGCATCAACACAAGCCAATCATTCGTCTTCGTATTTCTGGCATCAAGATAGCTAAGCTTGGTATTGAGATCCACGTTTTTAGACAATGAACATTTGGCAGTGAAATCAAATCCGGATAGCAATGCGTCGGTTTGTTGATACGACATCAAAGGAAAAGCACCTGCGATGGTCAGCACGGGATTGTCAGGCATAGGTTGCTGATAAATGAAATTTCGTATCACATTCACGTATGCCAGAAAATCCAATTCGAGCCATGAATCATGATGCACAAAATGAGCGCCTGTATTTAAGCTGAGAGAACGCTCAGGCTTCAATCCTACATCCCCTTTTTCATAGGTGGCAGTTCCATGATGGATGCCATCACAAAGCAATTCGTTCACATACGGAGCACGACTCGAAAGACTCAAATTCATATTGATTTTACATTCATCAACAGGCTTATACATCACATTGAATGATCCTGCAAAGGTTGAAAATTGGAATTGGTTGTTTATGGTATCCCCATTGGATTTCAGTCGCGTTGTGTTAATCCCCTTATGATCGTATCTTATACCGGCCTGCCACTCCCAATCGTGTTTGCTCCACTTCTCAATAAAATAAGCACCAACAGCATTGGATTGATAATTGGGAATGAAATATCTACCCCTGTAATCGTTAAACTGCTGCACAGCAGAAATACCTGCTGTTCCCGTGAGATTTTTCTTTTTAGGCAACTCCAAACTCAGGTCTTCCGTGTATGTTGAAATATTGAGATCGAGTTGCGGATTCGTATTTGCGGCATTTCTGACCACATCGAATTCTTTTCTTTGATTAAACTGACCTGCCAGCAAAAGCGAGAACTTATGTTGATTGGTGAAAAATACCGTTTTGGATTTGAACAAATCATGATTCACTTTTTGTGAAGGCCTCCCGATTCGATAGGCTTGCTGACCCAGAAAAACATCACTTGGTTTCGGCGCTTCGATGGCACTCAATAAATCGCTGATATTACCGATATGAGAGCCCGGGAAAATACCCACAGTTGTTTCAAAATGACTGTGAAACAATTCTGTATTCCATTGCTGCTTTTTCCATCCCAATGTCAATGAATAATTTTTCTCTTCGTTTCCGGTATTATTCAAACGATATTCAGGGGTTGAAACGTTGGCACCTTTTTTATACGTGCCCTGAATCCGATAACGAAAAGCAGGTTGCTTTTTCAACTGTTGTTCGAATAAAGCTGATAAAACAAATTGTCTGTTGTTGGTAAAAAAAGCGCTGTTGAATTCCAGGTGATGTCCAGGCTTGCTGATCAATGCCCTGGGTTCCACCAACACAACTCCTCCTATCGCATCAGATCCGTAACGAAGCTCATCCACCCCTTTGATTACCTCCAACTTTTCCGCAATAAAAGGATCGATTTCTGGCGCATGTTCATTTCCCCATTGCTGCCCTTCCTGTCTTACTCCATTGTTGATGGTCAGGATACGACTGCCATGTAACCCATGTATGACTGGCTTCGAAACATTTGAACCATTTTGAAGCATGGTTACCCCATTCAGCTTACTCAGTGCCTCAGCCAATGACATTCCTCTGGTTTCATCAATCGATCTGCCACTTAATTGTTTCTTGAAACCGCTGTTTGGAATGCCTTTCTGAGCTTCAATCACCACATCACCTAGTACTTTTCTACTATGAGGTAGAACAATATCAGTGTGATAATCTTTCTCCAATATTATTTTTTGTTCAACAGGATCACAATTGACATGGGTAACGACAAGCGTGTAATTTCCTTTGCACAGGTCGGGAAAAACAAAATCACCCTTGGTATCTGTCACAATGACCATATTCAATTCTGAAATACGAACCGTAGCCACTTGTAATTTCTCTTTTGTATCCGCATCCTCAATATGTCCGGACAACCGAATTTGGCAGGATTGAGAGAATCCTGAAAAAGCGAAAAATAATACAAGTATAAAGACTGATAAGATTTTCAATCGACCATGTTATAGGTTGAAAATAAAATTGAATTCTATGAAACTTAATAATGAATATCATATTTGAAAATCAAAATCAAATTTCACACGCACTTTGAGAAAGTGGTTCTATATCTATACGGAAAAGAAAAAGGGAGGACCTTTGTTGAAATGAGGAATTGATGGTATGTCATGAAAAGAGAGGATATGACATCCATCTGGTGTATTAAGTAAAGAAGGGATTAAAGTAAAAGAAAATACCGCATCATCTATAAAAGCAGAGTATTGATGGGAGCAAACCGAACAATCTCCATCAGTATCCGATTGATTTGCTGGATTTAATTTGAATGATGCAATTGCTTTCCCGGTACTTTTATTCTGTATTCGTTTTTCAAAGCCTGCATGCTGATGCCAAAAGGACACAGGTGTTGCAATAAAAACATACAAAGACATCAAGAAGATGCTGAAAATGAATTTGTATTTTTTGAGTTTAAGCAACATTGATTTTTGTAACTATGTTGCAAATATAAGAAAAACCCAAAATGTGGTTTCGCAGTTCAATAGAAATAAATTTACTGGCGAAGAGTATGTTATTCAAAGACGGAACTTTGATTAATCCTTAGCAAGAGGCAAATTGTTGAAGAAGACAATCTGAAATTGATTTCGGCTTGTTTTTTCAAGGTTTTGAGCCATATAACCTAATTCTATTTTTAATGATGGGTTTATGACATAACCCAAAGCGGCATAGGCCCTGTTTCTATCGAAGAAAGGAGCTTTTGTTTGAAGAAACACTTCATTGTACATGGATGCATACCAAGTTTTTCCCGTCATTTCGGGTTTATTGATGGGTATGTTACAAGATAAAAAGTAACGAAATCTCATTGAAAAATCATCCTGAAAAAATCTTTCCTCCATTCGGTAACGATGTGTAAGAAAAACCCTGTTGAGTTTGTTTTTAAGTATGAATTGCTGATATAATCTGTTTTCTGTAGTCACTTTCTTTTTTGAATCATTTGATTGGTAGCTGTAATTTGTAACATGAGCATAACCCATCAGGACATTTGTACTTTTTTCATCTAGATCATATCCGATACCGGTTCTTAATAGCACTTGTTGAACATCTCCGATAAAATCATAATTACGAAGTTGTACTTCATTCCACCAACTCCATTTTTTGTTTATTTTTTGATTGCCGAAATAAACTAACCAATTGCCCGTATTTGATTGTTGAGCTAAGCCCAAACTGGATTGAAAGAGGAATATCAACAAGACAATGCAGTATTTTTTGATTTTAAACATTCTATTTTTCTAATAAATGACCAATGAATAATCAGAATTTCAATTTAATTCCACCATTGATCAAGAATCCATCAAGTGGCGCATATATGTCTCTGAATGTTGGATTACTGGTTGTTCCTGTGTAAATGGTGTCAAAGCGGGTTTGACGTGCATCTAGGAAATTTTCAAAATTGACATAAACAGAAAACTCCTCCCATAATTTTTCCGCCATGAATCCACAAAGCAAATATGATTTGCCGATTTTTCCATCATTCAATTGTTGTTTGTCGAAATAATAAGATTCAAGTCCAACTTTCCATTTGTCCTCCACTTCATACATCAATACAGCGTTGATACGATGTTTTGGCGTCAAAGGGGCCTGAATACTTCTGCCATTTTCATTGAGTTTGGTATCGGTTAGCGTATATCCCAAAAACAATTTAAAATCTTCATACTCGATTTTCACATTGGTTTCTGCTCCGGCGGTCAAGATGTTGCCAATGGAATTTTGAAAGCGGAATAGTGAATCAGAGGCTTTTCGAAGCAAGAGGGGTCGATCAATTTGCGTATAAAAAAACAATTGATTTACACTTAATTTGACTTTGTCGGCAATAGTGGTTCTAAAATTAAAATCCACATTCAAACCATAACTACGTTCAATCCGATTTTGACTCTTATCGATAGGCGCTACCTGCCTATACTGAATTCTTTCGCTTTCTTCTGTGAAAAGTGTTGGGGTTTTATATCCTAACCCTCCTCCTAATCGGGAAGTGAATGAATTGTTCATTTTAATCAATAAAGACATCCTAGGCAAAAGCACAGCTCCGTAGTCAACCGCATAATCCGACCTCAAGCCTGTTTCCAAATGCAGCATGCGGTTCATTTTCCAAAGATGTTGTACAAATGCCCCAGCAACTGTTTGATTAAAGTCCCTTATAGGGAAACTGATATTTCTCTTCTCTCTAAAATGCTCTGTCCAAAGATTCAGTCCCGAAATCCATTCAGTATTTTCACGGCTACGGGTATACGTAGCCTCACTGAAACTTGCCAATTGTGTTCCTCCGAATGCATAACTCGGAATTCCTATCTCACGATCAAAGTGACTGATGCTGTTTTTCACTTGTAAACGATCGCCTGAATTCAAGGTATGATTCAATGTGAATTGGGTGGAAAAGCGACGTGTTTCATTTTTTTCAAAATACCGATTTATGGAATCTCTTTTTCCTTCTATATAGGACACATCTCCACCAGTTCTGTTTTCAAATAGACTATTGACTCCAAAAATGAGTTTGGTTTTCGGGTTGATGTCTATGAATATTTTAGGATTCAATACATATCTTTCAAATTTTGGAATAGCGGAAAAACCGGTACTTGAAGGATCATATGCGAGATTCCTGTTGTGTGAAGCGAAAATTGTGGTACCCAGCTTTTTCCCTTGTTTGCCATAAAATCCATTGATATCAATTCCTCTTCCCGTGCTTCCATTGATGTGAAATTTCAACTCTTTCTCTTGTGTTGGCGTTTTGGAAATCAGATTGACCAAGCCTGCTATCGCTCCGCCACCATATAGCGTCGAAGAAGATCCTTTTATCACTTCCACCTGCTTCAAATCGAGTGGAGGCGTCTGCAATAGTCCTAAACCGCTTGCCGCTCCCGCGTACAGCGGAAATCCATCTTTTAGTATTTGTGTATACCTTCCATCCAATCCTTGTATTCGTATAGATGCGTTGGCAGAAGTAGCTGATGTCTGTTGTATCTGTATACCTGTGCTTTCACTGAGAATCATTCTTATGTCCCCTGCTTTCATATTGGCTTTTTCTTCAAGTTCCTCTCCGGCTATAACTTCAATCCTGTCCGGAATATCCGAAATCGTTCTTGAACTTCTTGTTGAACTGATAATAACTTCATCCAAACTTATCTCAGGCTTGGGCTCCAAGGGAACATAAATTGTATCTTGGTTGTACGCAGATATTTCAAAAACAATACGCTGGTCCTCATACCCGCTTTTAATGAACAATACCGCAGCCTCATTACTCGGAAAGCCTCTGAAAATAACCATTCCTCGCTCATCGGTTTTAATGATTGTATCCAAGGGCTTAACGAAGAATACGTCCACATCTCCAAGTCGCACTTTTGTCTTACTGTCCTGCACAACCAATTTCAAAATCAATTGCCCCGAAGCTGTAAATTGACAAAAGAGAATACATAACAATCCCACAAAAAACTTTCCCATATTTCAATCAATTTTAATTGTTTCTTTCAATCATATTTCAGATAAACACATTCCCAAAAAACGCTAAGCTTACTATGACTCATTATCACTTTCACTCACATTTTCCTTCTCACTCTCAATTTCCTATCCAATACGTAAAGATGTCATCGTCAGCGATCCGGCAACTGACTTGTCGTTAAAAATTCGAATAATCTCATATTCTCCCTGCATGGCCAAGGTATAAATCAATGGCATGTAATGTTCCGGAGTTGGGACAGCCAATTGAAAAGCGCTGCCCTGTTTTTGATATTGAATCATTTCCTTGTGATGATGACTCATAATGAACTGTTTCATTTTTGCACGAGCTTCAAGTGCCCAATCAAATCCGTAATCATCCACGTTCATCTTATCCCATGCGATCATCCCCAAATTGTGAACCATATTCCCACTACCGATAATCAGCACCCCTTTCCTTCGAAGGGCTGACAATTCCTTGCCTAACTCGTAATGATATTGCGCATCTTTTGTATAGTCTATGCTGAGTTGCACAACTGGCACATCGGCTTCTGGATATAAATGCTTGATGACGGACCATGCACCATGATCCAAACCCCATTTATCATCCAATTCCACTTCCACCTTATGAATCAATTGCTTTGTTTCTTTTGCCAATTCAAGACTTCCTTTAGCGGGATATTGCACATCAAACAATGCCTTTGGGAAGCCACCAAAATCGTGAATCGTTCTTGGGTTTTCCATGGCCGTAACAAAAGTTCCTTTCGTTTCCCAATGTGCAGAAATGCATAAAATCGCATTGGGTTTAGGGATCTCTTTTCCAATGGCTCTGAATCCTGCAACAAATTCATTTTCCTCTATGGCATTCATCGGACTCCCATGTCCTAAAAACAGAACAGGCATAAGTATGCTGTCCTCGAAGGATGCTGCCATCTTGTTCAATGCATTCAATTTCATCATGTTTCCGAATGTTGAAAATAAAGCCAGCGTTTGTAAAAAACTCTTTCTGTTCATGTATGGATATCAAAAAAGTACCAAAAAGAAACAAAAGAAGAAAGTCAGTCTATTCCATCAACCAATCGCGTTCTGTTTTCTCTAATGGCAAAAAAAGAAAGACATAAAAATGGAACCGTTGAGATTAAAATGCTGAAATTAAATCCAATGACTCCGATAAAAAATAAAAATCCAATCAAAAGAGTCAGACATAGAATCCCAATGATTGTCATTTTTTTATTCGGCTTTTTTTGAAACAACGTTATCACTAGCATAATTTGTCCGGCCAATGGCAATAAAGTCATAGGATGAATCACCGACAGAGGATCAATCAAAGCATTTGAAATCAATTCCATTTCCGCCTCAAATAGAAACATACTGTTTCCACCTCCCCATTCCATAAAAGCAAACAAGGATGAGACTATTACTCCAAGATTGATTAATTTCTGACGCATATTTTTCAAATAAGAATTCTCGCGTGTTAAATTATTTCATCGCATTAACAACTTTTAAATTGCTTAGTTGCTCTGAGGATTGATATTGAATTCGAAAGAACTATTTAAGACCAATTTAGTCTTGTCTGCAAAACATCTCATACCGCAACAGGCGCTTTGATACCGGGATGACATTGATAATCTTCCAATTGAAAATCATCGTATTTGAATTCGAAAATATCTTTCACTTCAGGGTTGATTCTCATTTTGGGCAATGGGAATGGAGTTCTTGTGAGTTGCAGATTCGCCTGCTCAAAATGATTTTTATACAGATGAACGTCTCCAAAAGAATGAATAAACTCTCCATACTGCAATCCACATACCTGAGCAATCATCATGGTCAGCAAAGCATAGGAAGCGATATTGAAAGGCACTCCTAGAAAAACATCCGCACTTCTTTGGTAAAGCTGACAACTCAGTTTTCCATCTGCCACGTAGAACTGAAACAAACAATGACAAGGCATCAGTTTCATCTTCGGCAGGTCAGCCACATTCCAGGCGCTGATGATCATTCTTCTGCTGTCTGGATTTGTTTTGATGGTGTGTATCAATTCCTTGACCTGATCCACCTCTACCCCATCGGCACCAGTCCAGGATCTCCATTGTTTCCCGTAAACCGGACCTAAGTCTCCTTGTTCATCTGCCCATTCGTCCCAAATAGATACGTTATTCTCTTTCAGATATCGAATATTGGTCTCCCCTTTCAAAAACCAAAGCAGTTCGTAAATAATGCTTTTGAGGTGGGTCTTTTTGGTAGTAACCAACGGAAAACCTTCCTGCAAATCAAAACGCATCTGATAACCGAAACAACTGCGCGTTCCGGTTCCGGTCCTGTCATTTTTATCCGCACCATTGGATATGATATGTCGCAATAAATCGTGGTATTGTTGCATAAACACAAAGTAAAGTAAAATTCGGGAGAGCTTATCCTCACAAAATCCACTTAAAATCACCAAAACCTAGATAAACCTTAATTTTGCAGGGTAATGAGTAAAAAAGGAAAAGTCCTGGTAGCCATGAGTGGCGGTATTGACAGTACCGTTGCCGCATTGATGCTCCACAAAGAGGGCTACGAAGTGATTGGCATCACCATGAAAACATGGGATTATGCCACCAGTGTGGCTGCGAACAGCAAAAAGGAAACCGGATGCTGCAATCTCGACAGCTTCAATGATGCCCGTCAGGCGGCGGTGGAACATGGGTTTCCCCATTTCATTCTTGATATACGCGATGAGTTCGGAGATTTTGTCATAGAAAATTTTGTAGAAGAATACCTGGCAGGAAGAACACCCAACCCCTGTGTGATGTGCAACACCCACATCAAATGGCGGGCTCTCCTTAAACGTGCCGATGCTTTAGGATGCGATTTCATCGCAACAGGTCACTACGCACAAATTCATCAACATACCAACGGCAGGTATTTCATCCGAAAAGGTCTTGATGAAACCAAAGATCAAAGCTATGTGTTGTGGGGCCTTCAGCAGGATTTGCTCAGCAGAACCCTGCTGCCTTTAGGAACATATCACAAAACAGAAATTCGTCAGATGGCTCATGATTTCGGCTATCCGGAACTCGCCAAAAAAAATGAGAGCTACGAAATCTGCTTTGTTCCTGACAACGACTACAGGGGATTTTTGAAACGTCGTGTGGATGGATTGGAAGAAAAAGTAGACGGGGGTAATTTCATAGACTCAACGGGTAAAATATTGGGCAAACACAAAGGATATCCTTTTTATACGATCGGACAAAGAAAAGGATTGGATATCGCGCTCGGTTTCCCGGCCTTTGTAACGGGTATTGAACCCGAAACCAACACTGTCATTTTGGGTACGGAAGAGCAGCTATTGAAACAGGAAATGCTCGTAACAAAAATAAACTGGCTGAAATATAATGGTGTTGATGATTCAAACATGGAAGCCATAACTAAAATTAGATACAAAGACAAAGGAGCAATCAGCACGCTGACCTCTACCGAAAATGGAGTTAAAGTTGTATTTTTCGATAACGTTAAGGGGATAGCACCTGGTCAAAGTGCTGTTTTTTACGAAAATGATGATGTGATTGGCGGCGGAATCATCCAACGAAATCCTTTATCATCCATTTAATGGCCAATACTTTTTAATCAACACGTGAACAGAAAAAAAAATATACTGCTGTTTTTCCGATTTACGGCATTGGCATTTTTTGTCTTTACTCTTTACTCATGTTCCAAAACGGAAAAATATCAAACCGAATCCTTGAATGAATTTTATCCGATGCAGACTGGGAAATATATCATCTACCAATTGGACTCCCTGGTTTATGTTGCCTTCGGAACAAGAGACACCACAATTCGTTATCAGGTTAAATATGAAACTGATAGTTTGATCCAGGACAATCTTGGAAGACCTGCTTATCGTGTCTTCCGTTTCATCAGGAAAAATGAAAACGAGAATTGGACACCAGACGCTACCTTCATGTCGATAGCAACCAATAATCAAGTAGAATTTGTAGAGAACAATTTGCGTTTTATCAAGCTGAAATCACCTATTGTGAATGGATTCAGCTGGAAAGGCAATTCTTTCATCGATACCTATTCTGCCAATTCTCCGGTCAGGTATTTGGATAATTGGGATTATACATATGAATCTGTTGGTGAATCTCAATTGATTGGTAGCAAT
>JAURKN010000170.1 GCA_030831725.1 Ferruginibacter sp. | reverse complement strand
TTTTTTCAATTCCTCCATCAGCCAGATTCCATCCGAATCATTCCCGACCACAGAAATTAGTTTTACAGGCAAACCAAGTTGAGCAAGCATTCTTGAAATATTCCCCATGACACCGCCTGCAAAACGCTCGCTTTTGGCAGGATTGGATGTGGCTTGCATCACATTCTCGCTGCAATAGAATATTTCATCCACCAAAGAAGCACCGATGCATACAACATAATCAGACATATAACAAAGATATTCAAGCTGCATCAGAAAATCACTAATTCAAAATCATCACATCAAATCAAAACACTTATGATTGATAAGCCAGATCAACATCATTATAAAAAATCGTTTTTTGTACAATGAAATTGGTCAAAGGTTTAACACATAGGCTGTGGATTTTCGATAAACGGTTTTTTCGATTAAATAGGAGTCGGTCATAAACTGGGAAAAATCCATTTTTGAAAAGCATTTTTGTTTGTCCGTTGTGTAAACCATTTTTATTTTAATTTGTTCTCTGAGTATGAAAATGTTCGCACCCTCCGACTGGGAAAACTGGGAAAGAAAATACAGAGCCCATTTCATCAACAGCCTGACCGGATATAAATCAGTCAATTTGATAGGAACCATAAATGAGGAAGGCAAAAGCAATCTGGCTATTTTCAGCAGCATTGTACATATCGGATCCAATCCCGCATTGATTGGTTTCATCAACAGGCCCTTGACTGATACTTCGCATACACTTAAAAATATCAGACAAACCGGATATTATACCATCAACCACATCCATGATTCTTTTTTGGATCAGGCACATGAGACTTCCGGTAAATATCCTGCTGAAGTAAACGAGTTTGACTTGGTAGGGTTGAAAGAAATGTTCGTTGAAGGCATCAAGCCTCCTTTTGTGGCAGCAAGCAAAATCAAATATCTGCTTCGATTTCAAAAAGAAATTCCCATCGAATTGAACGGAACATATCTGATAATAGGGAAACTGGAGCGGGTAATCTTGGAAGAAGAGATTATCGAAGGAGATGGATTTTTAAAGATTCACGATAGTGGCAGTGTCGCCAGTAACGGAATGGATGCCTACTATGGAACATCGTTCATCAAAAGAAACAAAGAAGTTAGATAACCAAAACATTTAGTTCCATTTTTTCTTGCATTTGTCACACAAAAAAAGCATTTCTTTGGTTCTGTCTTTTTTCTCCGCATCCATCATGATACAATTTTTTGAAGGGCAATGGTCTATCCCTTTATTATGTCCCAACTCGTGCCATGCGATTCTATACAACAGGTTTTTATTTTTTATCCTGAATGATGATACCACTGAAGCATTTCCACCCACATATCCAAGTCCCATCACACCAAAGTCTTTATGCCCATGAACCGAAGTGCTCACATCCTCAGAAGTGATTGCCATGTAATAAATATTTTTTTCGGCTCTTTTTTGTAAAGTTGCAATGATATTATCGGCTCGATATCTTTTTCTTGGTGCATAATAAGAACCTGTTGGCATAGATTCTTTTTTAGACAGCGTAACCTGCATCCCTGATTCCTTGAGCTTTTGAACAGTCTGTTCCACCAACTTGTCATCTATTTTTCCCATGGGCACAACTACAATCGATTGCGAATAAATTACAACCGGAATAATAAAAATAAAACAAACAAGCAATAATGAAAACCTAATTCGGTTTTGTTTTTGTAAAGCAGACATGTGATTTGTTTGTTTTCAATATATGAATTATTTCTGATGGTAATCATCAAACAATAATGTTAAAATAACCACTCGTGTAATTGTTGTGATTAAATTCAAGGGTCTGAATCGAATGATGTAACTTGAATTCAACAAGTTTTATCATAAAAAACATATTATGGCATTTACCGTAGCGATTTCACCATCAAGGGTTCCCTTTCAAAAGAATTATTTTTTATGGCTTTGTTTGATTGTTTTTTTCTCCATTTGGATCAACACCTTGATTTATACCACAGACATCAACAACTGGATGCTTGAAAACACACTGACTTTCATCTTCCTGGGGTTTCTGCTTTTTTCGTATCGAAAATATACATTCAGCGATCTTAGTTATTTATTGATTACGGTTTATTTATGTCTGCATATATATGGCGCCAAATACACCTATGCCGAAAACCCACTGGGGTATTGGCTAAAAGAAGTTTTTGATTCTTCCAGAAACCATTACGACCGCATTGTACACTTCAGCTTTGGTTTTCTGCTCGCATATCCGATGCGGGAATTGTTTCTTCGCTGGCTTAAATACCCAACTTTGGTTTCATGGATCTTACCGATTGAAATTACGCTGTCCATCAGCGCCTTTTATGAATTGATAGAATGGGCTGTGGCTGATGTGTTTTTTAAAGAACAAGGTGCCGCCTATCTTGGAACGCAGGGTGATATCTGGGATGCGCAAAAAGATATTTTCCTCGCTTTTTCCGGAGCGATTCTCGCTACTACAATTGTATCCACTTTGAAACGGGCCTTTAAAATATACTGAGCGGTCTTCTGATTACAATCAATAAAAATCTATGAAACTTCCTTCGATAAAATTACTTTTGAGTCATGCCCAATCGGCATTGTTGCGCTTTCCTGGCTCAATCTTTTCTTCCATCGTTTTTGCCTGTGTTGCCATCAACATGATCGAACAAGACAAAGACCTCGAAAGCTTCAGCCAAATCAATCTTTTGCTTAGTTCTTTGATGGGAATCTCACTGTTCTTCCTTGCACAGATCGTGTATGAAACTTATTTCAAATCATTAAAACAAAGACTGACTCTCTATGCACTATCACTATTGATATTGGTTTCACTGTTTCTTTATCTGCCAGGATCAAAAGATCAATTCACGCATGCTTTCCCCTATATCCGATATCTGATTTTTTTGATTTCGATTCATCTCATCATCGCTGTTGTTCCCTTTATAAGAGGCAATAAATACAATGGGTTCTGGAATTACAACAAAATGTTGTTCATAAGAATCATCATCACCCATCTTTTTTCAACCGTGTTGGCAACCGGCCTTCTGCTTGCCTTGGGAGCCATACGTTTGTTGTTTGATGTGAAATTCGACGATAAGTTGTTCCCGGAAATCTATGTGTTGGTTTTTACAATATTTAACACCTGGTTCTTTGTATCCAATATTCCCCAAGATCTTCAAGCACTGGAAAACCAGACCGATTATCCTTCAGGATTAAAAGTATTTTCTCAATACATTCTGCTTCCTTTATTATTGATTTATCTGTTGATTCTTTACGCATACGGCGGAAAAATTATGTTGTCTTGGGAATGGCCCAAAGGTGTGGTTTCCTATTTGATCCTCTGTATCTCAGTGGTGGGAGGATTGACATTTCTACTCTTGTATCCATATGCAAATACATCAGGAAATCAATGGATCAAAAACAGCACAAAATGGTATTATCTTTTATTGACGCCACTGTTGTTCCTATTGTTTTTTGCCATCTTTTTGCGCTTGGACGATTATGGCATAACCCTGAATCGATATGTGATTCTGATGTTCGGCATCTGGGTCAGTATAGTCAGTGTTTATACCATCCTTGGGAAAATCAATATCAGGTTCATTCCTGTTTCACTCGTCATCATTTTATTGCTGTCCAGTTTCGGACCATGGAGTATGGATAGTATTCCAAAAAACGACCAGCAAAAACGACTGGAAACTATCTTGGACAAAGCCGGAATCATAAAAGATGGGAAAATCAAAGAGGAGATGAACTGGCCGAAAGACAGCATACCGCTGATTGAAAGAAATATCACATACCCGAACGACCGAAAACTCAGCGATTCACTACATAAAGAAGTGATTTCCATCTTACAATACTTGGATCAATTTCACGGCTGTGAAGGACTTAATGATTGGTTTACTCAAAATATGGATTCATTGGTTGAGAATGCGCAAAAAAAGAAATGGCTGGATTACCGTTTTGGAAGAACAGACATATATCTGGGTGCAATGGGATTGTCCTCCATATCAGAAAGTGAAGAAGCTAAAGAAGTCCAAAGAACAGTATTTATCTCTGAGAACAAATCAAGTAAAAAGATAGCTGTAACAGGCTTTGATGAAGTTTTTATTTTCAATGAGTATAGTTTGGAATTGATGAAGAAGGAAGAAAGAAAATCATTGCTCTATGATGAAGATGATACATCGGATTCTGTCGGTACAGATTTGATGATCATCTCTATAGAAAAGCCGGTTTTGATATTTAAATACAAGGGTAAGGAGCACTTTTTGGACATGACAACATATTTGAAAGAATGGGAAATACGGAGACGTGAGGCGAAGAAATATCCATCCGGTGAGTTAAAGATGGTGCTTGATACTACTGAATTCAATCTGGTGATACAATTGAACGAGCTTACCGCCGAAAAAACCAATACGGGATGGAATGTGGAGCGAATGGAAGGATTGGCCTTTATGAAAGTGAATGGAAGAGATTGAAAAAAGACTTTAACAAAAAGTCTTTAGAATTTGCAAAAAATAAGGAGACTTGAACTCAAAAATCCAAAGCAATGGATAGAAAACGTATTTTTGTTTTTCAAATAAATTAAACCCTCTATGAAATATTTCTTCTTTATTTCATGCATTTATTTACTTTCCTCATGTAAAGTAACTTTTACGGAAAGAATCAGGCAACAAGCTGAAAACAACAAGCTAGACATTTCCAAAATTCAATTTTACAATTCAGATAAAATCGTTCTGAGAAGAACACTATCGTCGAATGAAATGAGTGTCACTTCCGGCAAGGTGAAATTGGAGAATGGCCAGTATACAGAGATCATCAAGATCAAAAAGAATACCCGTGGAAAATGTGTTTCAAAATCAGATAACAATCTATCCATAAGTTTTGAAGACGGACAGAATAAAAGTTTGATTTTTAGCAACAAAATCAACAATCAATCCAAAAACCATTACGAGTTGAATCCGGATAATTGTAAAACAGAAAAAAAATCGACAATAGCAATAAATAGCAACAACAATAGAAACCGATTACCTATAGAGACCGTAGAAAAAAACATCAATGTTTGTACGGTTACCTACGACAATAAAAAATACACCACAGAACTTCCAAGCATGCCTTTCTTGTTGATAAAAAAGACGCAATTGAGCAAGAGTCAGGTAAGAAAAAGAACAGTGAAAGGAGTGAAAGTTGATTAAGGAATTTTCGCGGTTGGTGTGAATATATCAACAACTGCAATAAATAAAATTCAGTAAAATAAATTATGGCGCATCTGGCTCGAACCAGCCCCGATAACTATCGGGGCTCTGATTATGGGTTTTTTTACTATTGATAAAATTGTTTGTGAATATATCAACAACTGCAATAAATAAAATTCAGTAA
>JAURKN010000169.1 GCA_030831725.1 Ferruginibacter sp. | reverse complement strand
CTGAGTGAACAAGGCATATTGGTCATGGCCATATCTTCTACACAAATCAGAATGGTCACCCATCTGCACATTGGTTCAGAAGAAATCAATCGTGTTATTCATATCCTTTCAACCATCAAACCATAAAAACAACCAAAAGCTGATTAACTATGTTGCCAAAGATCAATCCTACCCAATTGCCTGTTTGGAAAGAACTGGAGAATCATTATTCCATGATGGAATCCATCCATACCCGTACTCTTTTTTCGGATGACCCAAATCGTTTTGGTGGTTTTTCTCACGAATGGAATGATTTTCTTTTTGACTTTTCAAAAAATAAAGTCAATAAGGATACCCTTCAATTGTTGATACAACTTGCTGAACAATGTGATTTGAAAAAAGCCATAGCATCCATGTTTTCAGGTGAGTCCATCAATGAAACAGAAAATCGGGCTGTGCTCCATACCGCATTGAGAAAACCTGCAAGTCAATCCTTGCTTGTTGATGGTAAGGATATCATTCCGTCTATTCAGCACGTATTGAAGCAAATGCGGGATTTTTCCAACAAAGTACATTCCGGAGAGTGGAGAGGATATACAGGGAAGAAAATAAAATACATCGTCAATATTGGAATCGGAGGTAGCGACCTTGGTCCGGTCATGGTTACTGAAGCACTAAAACCTTATTGGGTTGAGGATATTAAGCCCTTTTTCATCAGCAACATTGATGGAGCACATCTAGGAGTCACACTTGAACAAATCACACCAGACGAAACTTTATTCCTTATTGCCAGTAAGACCTTTACTACCCAGGAAACCATGACCAATGCACATTCGGCAAGAAAATGGTTTTTGGAACAAGGGGCATCAGAACAAGATATTGCCAAACATTTCGTGGCACTCAGCACCAATTCTTCTGCTGTAGAAGCTTTCGGCATAGATACTGACAACATGTTTGAATTCTGGGATTGGGTTGGAGGCCGTTATAGTTTATGGAGTGCTATCGGACTTTCCATATCGCTGACAATCGGATACAATCATTTCCAAGCTTTGTTGGAAGGCGCTCATGAAACAGATTCACATTTCCAAAACACCCCATTCGCTTCAAATATTCCTGTTTTAATGGCTTTGATAGGAATCTGGCATCGGAATTTCTGTCATTATGAAACAGAAGCCATACTCCCCTATGACCAGTCTTTACATCGTTTTGCCGCATACTTCCAACAAGGAAATATGGAAAGCAATGGAAAATCAACAGACCGTCATGGGAAAAAGATAAATTATCAAACAGGCCCTGTCATTTGGGGAGAGCCTGGAACAAACGGTCAACATGCTTTCTTTCAGTTGATCCATCAAGGTACTTCCATCATTCCATCAGATTTCATAGCTACGGCTCAAACCCACTACCCGATTGGAGATCACCACAACAAACTCTTGAGTAATTTCTTTGCTCAAACCGAAGCGTTGATGAATGGAACAAACCATGAAAATCCATACCGAATTTTTGATGGAGATCGTCCGACAACATCCATCCTGATTAAAAAACTAACTCCACATAACCTGGGCAAGTTGATTGCCATTTATGAACATAAGATTTTTGTTCAGGGCATCATCTGGAACATATACAGTTTCGACCAATGGGGCGTTGAACTCGGGAAAGTGCTGGCCAATCGGATTTTGCCGGAATTGGAAAACGACGAAAAAGTTGAGAGCCACGACCCATCCACCAATGGACTCATAAATGCATATAAAAAGTTGAGGAAAAATTAAGTCCGATTGATTCTGAAATAGGTAACAATTTCATGTCAGATGAAAATTCGTTTTTATTCACACAAGAAAAAACCCGGACTATATCCGGGTTTTTATATAAATACTATCTAAATATTACCATTTGTCTACTTCTTCCGTGCTTCCATTGTCTGCATTGTGGTCGTAGGTAGAAGCCGCAGGTGCTGACTCTGTTTCTGTCGATGGAGCTGAATCGGATGATGAATGCGAACTCGATTCATTCTGATATCCACCTTCTCCTCCTTCACCCTCATAAGGTGTGTCGTGGTTGAAAGCATCAAAGTCAAAATCCGGCATCAGGTTCGTTTTAACATGATCAACGGTTTCGTTTAACCCTTTGATGAATTTATTGAAGTCTTCCTTATACAAAAATATCTTATGCCTATCGTATCCATCAGAATCAAAGCGTTTACGACTTTCAGTTATGGTGATATAAAAATCACTGCCTCTTGTTTCTCTGACATCGAAGAAATAAGTTCTTCTTTTGCCTGCCTTTACACGTGCACTGTAAACACTGTCTGATTTTCTTTCGTTATTATCGTAAGCCACGATTAAATTTTTTTTGTGAACGAATTACGTATTTCTTAGTAGTAGCAAAGATATATTTGTTTTTGATTTGACAAAATTTATGGCAAAAATCATAAAAAATTAAGAATCAAGACATAAGATTGTCTTGGTTCGCCTGCTGACGAAGGTACAAGTCGAAATATATCCCTTTTCTCTCCATAAGAATCGCATGACTACCCTCTTCAACCAATTTACCATCATCAAAGACCAGAATCCTGTCGAAATGCAAGTTGGTGAAAAATCGATGGGTAATAACAATCACAGTCTTGTCCTTGATTCCCATATTTAAATTGTTTAGAATGTCTTGTTCTTTATGGGCATCTATGGCACTCAAACTATCGTCCAATATGAGCAAAGGACTCTTTTTTATGAGTGCTCTGGCAATTGAAATTCTTTGTTTCTGACCTCCACTCAATGTAATGCCTCTTTCTCCAATCAAAGTTTGATATCCGTCCGGGAATCCCCTGATTTCATCATGAATTCCGGCCATTTCCGCAAATTGGATCACCTCCCTCTCCGTAGCCGACGGATTGCCAAATCGAATATTTTCCAATATGGTATCACTGAACAGAAACTGATCCTGTGGAACATATCCCATTTGATCTCTGAGCTCGGAAATTGAAAATTGGTCCAATGTATGCTCCCCTATCTTAATACATCCCGATTGTGGCTCAATAAAGCGAAGCATAAGTTTGGCTAAAGTGGATTTTCCGGAACCTATCTTTCCTACAATCGCCAATTTCTCTCCTTTTCGAATGGTCAGGTTAAGGTCGATAATGGCTTTTATACCCGTGTTTTCGTAAGTATAGTTCACATGCTGAAAACTAATGCTATCCTTGAAATCAGGCTTTTGGGGATGTTGAGGGTCTTTGATGTCAGGCAAAATGTCCAAAAAAGCATTGATTCTTTTTTGTGATGCAGAGGCTCGTTGAATCATACTGGCCGTCCAGCCAATGGCGCTGACTGGAAAAGTGAGCATTTGAATATAAAGCACGAATTCCGCAATTTTCCCAATACTGGCACCGGGTTTATGATGTATAACCTCCAGTGTGCCATAGGCAATCGTTAGTAAGGTGCTGATTCCAATAAGAAGACCGATGCTGGGGAAATAGAGCGCTTCGGTTTTTGCCAGTGCCATGGATTCTTTTTTGTAATTCTCGGAAGAAGCATGAAAATGGTCAATGGTATTTTTTTCTTGGACAAAAGATTTAATCACCCTGATGCCTGAATATGACTCTTGCGCAATGGAGGTGATGATGCCTAGTTGGTTCTGTAAATGCTCCGATTTACGATGAATAACGCCATTGACTTTGTAGATGATAAAGGCCAAAATAGGAAGCGGGATCAACGTGACGAGGGTGAGTCCCGGATCTGAACGCCACATAAAAAAGAGACAAAACGATATGACAGCGCTGAGGTTGATGATGTACATGATGGCTGGTCCGGTATACATTCTAACCCTGCTCACATCCTCCGAGATTCGATTCATCAAATCGCCTGTGGATTGTGCCTTTAAAAAGGAATGATCCATGGATTGATAATGACTATATATTTCATTTTTCTGGTCGAATTCGATTTTTCGACTCATCACGATCAATGTTTGTCTCATCAAAAACATAAACAAGCCACTGAAAATAGCCAGTAAAAAAATGATGATGCAGGCATTGATCAGACCCATCGAAGATGACTGTCCGGTAAACACAGCAAACAAATCCTGAAAAAAACGGATGAAATTATTTGGGTAGGTTGAAGAGTCGGTGATCTTATTTTGGCTGATGATGGAAACGATATGATCAACCACGAAACGTGTAATTCTAGGGCTCAGGATTCTGAAATAGTTGGAAGCCAAGACGAAGAAAACGCCAAGTATGAACAAAGATTTATACTTCAGAAAATACTTGTTCAATGATGAGAGACCTGTCATTCAGCGAAGGTAGCACAATAGATAGATGGATGCATTCAGAAACCACAAGTGGCATAAGTAATTATGAATCAGTGAATGACAAAATAGATTTTTATATTTTTTTTTGGAAAAAGAGGCATAAATGTTACTTTTGCCTCGGAGAGATGGCAGAGCGGTCGAATGCG
>JAURKN010000168.1 GCA_030831725.1 Ferruginibacter sp. | reverse complement strand
TGAACCCATGCGTTGGTATTAGTAACCAACCAACATCATTAGGAATCTGGCAGCTTAATTTTTTACATAAAAAAAGACCCATCGAAGTTGATGAGTCTTTTTTCGTGATCTGGCTGGGACTCGAACCCAGGGCCCATACATTAAAAGTGTATTGCTCTACCAACTGAGCTACCAGATCTCACCTCCTTAATAAAAAGGTTTGCAAAAATAGGTATTTTACGTAACCCCATCAAATTTTTTAAAAAGTTTTACAGAATAGTTTTCCACCTTTCAAATGATGGCCCCTTTCACTGATACTCCCTATTTTTACAACTCATGAATCACCAAGAATATTTCTCAAGCAAAGTGATAGCCATAACAGGCGGCAGCGATGGCATAGGCAGAGCCATCATCAACTTATTACTTCCCCTAGGTGCAAAAATTGCCACATGTGGACGGGATAGCAACAAACTAGACCTGTTGCAAAAAAACAATCCAGACGCTCAAGAAAGGCTTTTTTGTATAAAAGCGGATGTCAGCGACAGATCCGAATGCGCGTTTTTCATAGAAGAAACATTGAAACGGTTTGGGAAAATAGACATTCTCATCAACAATGCCGGCATTTCCATGCGTGCCATGTTTGAAGCCGCCGACCCTGATGTGATCAAAAGAGTAATGGATGTCAATTTCATGGGAGCGGTTTATTGCTCGCATTATGCATTATCCTCCATAATCCAACAACAGGGTACTATTGTTGGAATATCCTCCATTGCAGGCTATCGGGGTCTTCCCGGTCGCTCGGGCTATTCCGCTAGTAAATTCGCATTAAATGGCTGGATGGAGTCCATTCGTACTGAACTGTCTCCTTACAATGTCAATGTCCTATGGATCAGTCCGGGTTTTACCAAAAGCAATATCAGAAATGCGGCGCTGAATGAAAAAGCCGAAGCACAAGGTGAAAGCCCTTTGGATGAGTCTGCGCTAATGTCTTCGGAAGAATGTGCCACCCATATCTTGCAAGCCATCGTAAAAAGAAAACGCACTTTGGTTCTCGGCTTTCAAGGCAAACAGACCATCTTTTTGAACAAACTCTTTCCGAGCCTGACAGACAAATTGATCAGAAAGTTCTTTTTCAAGGAAGGAAAGCTGATCAAATAATCAATTGTTGCTATTTTCGCTACTCATTACTGATTCAATAACTGAAGATGCCCATTATTTCCTTTACTTCCGACATCGGAGACAAAGATTATCTGCCCGGTGCCATCAAAGGTAAAATCGCTTCAAACATTCCCGAAGCTCAAATAATCGACATCACCCATCACCTCCCTACCTTCCATTCCGCTCAATGCGCATATCTATGTAAGAGCACATTTTTGCATTACCCACCAGGCTCCATCCATCTGGTTTTGGCAAATGTGTTCGATTCCAAAAACGCTAAGCTGGTTTTGGTCAAACACAATGAACAATGGATCATCACATCGAACAATGGTCTCTTACCGATGATGCTTAATGAAGATCCGGCATACTGCGCAGATCTGTCACAAAATATACCATCCCCATCTAACATCATGGATCTCACCGATCAGTTTGTTGATGCTGCAAAAAAAATTCTGCTTGGCAAATCCTTACAGGACATCGGACCTAATATATCGCTGGTTAAAAATTCGGATCTGGCTCCACAAATCGGTGAAAACTGGATTGAAGGACAAATCATCTTCATAGACCGTTTTGAAAATGTGGTAGCCAATATCCCGAAATCGCTGTTTGAAGAACAAAGAAATGGCCGCTCATTCTCAATCGTGTTTAAAAGAGACGAAGTGATCGATTCCATCAGCGATTCTTATGCGGATGTCGCACCTGGCCAAAAACTGGCATTGTTCAATGCGGCAGGTTATTTGGAAATCGCAGTAAATAGAGGAAATGCAGCCGGTTTGTTCGGTCTTCAGGGTTATGCAGACAATCAATATCTCAGCAACCGGGTTTTTTACCAAACCATAAGGGTCTATTTTCAATAACCCTAATCTGAGTGACCATGTGGGCTAGTCAACACAAAACATCTCAAGCGCCGAAAAGAATTGTTTCTTTGGTTCCTTCCCAAACCGAATTGTTGTATCATTTGCAATTGGAAACAGAAACCATCGGAATAACCAAATTCTGTGTGCATCCTCCCCATTGGCTTTTAGAAAAAACAAGAGTCGGCGGAACCAAAAACATCAACATCGACATCATCAAATCACTTAAACCGGACCTGATTATCGCAAACAAGGAAGAAAATATCAAAGCAGATGTCATGCATCTGGCGAATGATTTTCCGGTTTGGGTAACCGATGTTAAAAATCTTGATGATGCAAAAAATATGATCCTCGATATCGGGAGCCTTACCCATAAAACAGTAGAGAGTCGGAAAATATGGGATGATATACAGCATTTGTCAGACCATCGAACCCCATTACAGCAATGTGTAAAGAAAGCAATCTACCTGATATGGAAAGATCCATACATGACTGTTGGTGGCGATACCTACATCAATGAAATGATGAAGCTTGCCGGAATTGATAATCTATACAAGGATTCGCTTCGTTATCCTGCCATATCCGATTTACAGGAAGCCGCAGAACAAGCAGACCTG
This sequence comes from Ferruginibacter sp., assembly GCA_030831725.1. Taxonomy (GTDB): domain Bacteria; phylum Bacteroidota; class Bacteroidia; order Chitinophagales; family Chitinophagaceae; genus Ferruginibacter. Next base: position 4,226 of record JAURKN010000168.1, on the reverse strand, counting down.
ATATTGCTTTCAAGTGAGCCATACCCTTTCAAGGAAAACCATGTGGAAGAACTGAAAAAAATATTTCCAAACAAGGAAATCATGATAGTGGATGGAGAGATGTTTAGCTGGTATGGATCCAGATTACTGGAGTCTATTCCTTATTTAAAGGCGATGCGAGCAGATTTGTATCATATTCAGCCTTAGTTTTTTGCGCTCATTCCTTATTTTTGCAAAAAACCTTCTTCATATGTCAAATCAAATCAAGGATATCCTGGGTAAGGATGCCGAACTACTTTTGAATCACGTTTGTAAAACCATACCAAAGGAAAGCATACACCTTCCCTCTCCTTCTCATGTGAATGACATATGGGTCAACAGCAACAGAAACAATCAAACCCTCAATAGTCTTAATGGTCTGCTTAACAATGGCAGACTTGCTGGAACAGGATATCTGTCGATATTACCAGTAGACCAAGGCATTGAGCATAGTGCGGGTGCCTCTTTTTCTCCGAATCCAATCTATTTCGATCCTGAAAATATCGTAAAGCTTGCCATAGAAGGCGGTTGCAACGCTGTCGCTTCCACTTTTGGCGTTTTAGGTATTGTCAGCCGTAAATATGCTCACAAGATTCCAATGATGGTTAAAATCAACCATAATGAATTCCTGAGCATGCCAAATAAATACGATCAAGTCATGTTCGGACAAATCAAATCGGCATGGAACATGGGAGCCACTTCTGTTGGCGCAACCATTTACTGGGGCAGCGAAAACAGCACCAGACAACTTCAGGAAGTTGCTACCGCATTTGAAATGGCGCATGAATTAGGAATGGCTACCGTTCTTTGGTGCTACACCCGTAACAATGGTTTCAAAGTGGATGGTGTGGATTATCATACCTCTGCAGATCTTACCGGTCAAGCCAATCATTTGGGGGTAACCATTCAAGCTGATATCATCAAACAAAAATTACCTACAAACAATGGCGGATACCTTGCCACAAAACATGGCAAAACCTCACCATTGGTATACAGCAATCTGACCTCAGACCATCCGATCGATCTTGCCCGTTATCAGGTAGCCAATTGCTATATGGGCAGAGTCGGCCTGATCAACAGTGGCGGCGAGAGCAAAGGAGCATCCGACCTGGCTGAATCTGTTGCCACTGCCGTCATAAACAAACGTGCCGGAGGTATGGGGCTCATTCTGGGAAGAAAAGCATTCCAACGTCCTTTGAATGAAGGAATCGAATTACTGAACCGCATCCAGGATGTATATCTGGATGATTCCATCACCATCGCTTAAGATTAATACCATGAGACACGAAGAAGATTTTGATGCCAGCCTCTCCGGAGATGATGTTCTGTATCATGCAGAAAAAAGCAGCTGGTTCAAAAGAAAAAAACAAGGTATTTTAACCGATACCAAGGATAAAAAAGACGCGCCTGAAGGCTTATGGGCCAAATGTCCGAATTGCAATCACATCTGCACCATAAACGATTTGGACGAAAATCTTTTTGTATGTCCCCAATGCGACCACCATCACCGTATCGGAAGCAACGAATATTTTGAAATGCTATTCGAACAAGGTTCGTACACGGAACTCTTCGCCAATATCAAATCGAAAGACATGCTTGGTTTCGTCGACCTCAAGCCTTACAACAAAAGACTTGAAGAAACCTATGCAAAAACCGAGATCCATGACTCCATCACGGTGGCGCATGGAAAAATCGAAACGCTTGATCTTGTCATTGCCTGTATGGATTTCGAATTCATTGGAGGAAGTTTAGGTAGTGTGATGGGAGAAAAAATTTCACGCGCATGCGATTACTGCCTAGAAAAGAAAATACCATTCATGATCATCAATAAAAGTGGAGGGGCTAGAATGATGGAAAGTGCTTTCTCACTGATGCAATTGGCCAAAACATCCGGAAAGCTAACACAGCTCAGTGATGCGGGAATTCCATATCTATCCATGTGTACCGATCCGACTTTCGGTGGTACAACTGCTTCTTTCGCCATGTTGGGTGATGTGATCTTTGCCGAACCAGACGCTTTGATTGGATTTGCTGGACCAAGAGTAATCAAAGAAACCATCAAAAAAGACCTGCCACCCGGCTTTCAACGCAGTGAATTTTTGCTGGAACATGGGTTTTTAGATTTCATCGTTCACAGGAAAAACCTGAAATCCAAATTGGCAGAAATATTGACATTGTTTAAGCATTAATTCTGATAATCAATATTTTATAGCATTTCAAAGACCGTTAATCGGTCTTTTTTTGTGCCTCTTCACAACCGCATTAAAAAAATGTTAACAAAATCTGTAGCAAACGAGTGAAATTTCAAAAAAGCAATTTACATTTACGTCAGTTTTCATAGGGTACGGATTAAAAACGAACCGGGGTTTCTACCCTGGTTTTCTTTTTTTTAACACATCTGATTCATGATTCTGATTTCCAAACCCAGCCTAGGTAGACTAATTTTGTAAATAAAAAGATTGGAAATAATCAATAAAAGAGCCGGCTTCGACTATCACTTCGACTATCGATTGGTTGCAGGTCTTGTTTTGTCGGGCACCGAAGTAAAATCACTCCGTGCAGGAAAGGTGAGTTTCAATGACAGCTATTGTTTTTTCAACAAAGGAGAATTGTATGTGAAAAGTCTGCACATCTCCGAATATGCGTTTGGCACACTAACAAACCATCAACCTCTTCAAGAACGAAAATTATTGCTGAACAAAAAAGAACTGAGAAAACTGGAAAACAAGAGTAAGGAAAAAGGATACAGCATCATCCCTATAAAAATTTTCTTCAGTGAGTCTGGTTACGCCAAACTTGAAATAGGACTAGGTAAAGGAAAGAAAGAATTCGATAAACGTAATGTAATCAAAGAAAGAGAGTCAGACAGAACAATGAAGCGGGATTTTGGCAAGTGATCAACATTCACTCAAACTCAAAGGAATGTTCACTGCCAGTCCGCCATCTGCGGTTTCCTTGTATTTGTTGTTCATATCCAGAGCTGTATTCCACATTGTTTTTATAACACCATCCAAACTGACTTTTGCAAAATCCGGTGTGCTTTGAAGCGCGAGCTGCGAAGCGGTTATGGCTTTGATTGCCCCCATGGTATTTCTTTCTATACAAGGGATTTGAACCAACCCCGCAATCGGATCGCAGGTTAGCCCAAGGTGATGTTCCATGGCTATCTCCGCCGCCATCAGACATTGTCGTTGCGTCCCTCCCAAACATTCTGTTAATGCAGCCGCAGCCATGGCACTGCTAACACCAATTTCAGCCTGACAGCCACCCATAGCCGCTGATATGGTTGCTCCTTGTTTGAAAAGACTTCCAATGACAGAAGCTGTCAATAAAAACTGTATGATTTTCTTTTCTTCATTGCCGTTGCAAAAAACCACAAAGTATTGCAACACAGCAGGAATGACACCAGCGGCACCGTTTGTAGGTGCGGTCACTACCCTTCCAAACGCTGCATTTTCCTCATTCACCGCCAGAGCGAAGCAACTGACCCAATCCAAAGTATATTTAAAATGATCCCCCCCGCTTCGAATGGCTTCAATCCACTGCTCATAATTGCTTTCCTGTTTATCACCGAGTAATTTACGATTCAATTCAAATGCTCTTCTGTTCACCTGCAAACCACCGGGCAAAATACCTTTCGCATGAGCTCCTCTGTAAATGCAAGATTTCATCACTTCCCAAATATTCATCACACCCACTCTAGTCAGCTCTTCTGTTCTCCATGCGTTTTCATTTTCAAGAACGATTTCGCTGATGCTCATCCCTGTAGATCTGCACCAATGCAACAGATCATCCGCTTTTGAAATGTGAAAAGGCATATTTACCTGAGTCTTAGATTCCTGGCTTTCCCCTTCGCGGGTAATGAAACCTCCGCCAATGGAGTAATAGGTTTCTGCAAAATGATCTCCTGTTTTGGTTTTAGCCAAAAAACTAAGGGCATTGGGATGAAAAGGAAGAGATTCGGTTGTATGAAAAACGATATTGTCACCAGGTATGAATGCTATCTTTTTTTTACTACCGATGCTTATTATCTGATCAGCTGCGATTTGTTCGATACGGGTATGCACATCTTCCACCTTCATGGTTACCGGATCTTCGCCACACAAACCCAGTTGGACGGCAATGTCGGTTCCATGTCCTTTACCGGTTTTAGCCAATGATCCATACAGATAAACATGAACTTCAATGATATCTTCCAACATGTTCTT
>JAURKN010000167.1 GCA_030831725.1 Ferruginibacter sp. | reverse complement strand
GCAAGGCCAGATGTTGAAGCGGTGCTGGATTTTTCAATTCCAATGTGAATATTTTTGGGATCTGTTTTTGCAGCAAAATCCGGATGTAAAAATGAAAAGGCCGGAAGGGTCAGGATGGGAAAAAATAAGATAATTCCTCTCAGAATGGGTTTCATAGTAGTCGGATTAAAAACGGTAGGGTTTTACGAAAATACCAAAGGCTGATTTCTAAGGCGAATTAACGGTGTTAAATTCTCTAGAAAATCGGACTTTCCGTATAATAACGAATGAGGAAGAAAAATAGTATGTGAACTTCAAATCCGATAAAGGGCGCAATTGTGAAAATTAAGTAAAAAAAATGCCCGTTTTTGTTGTAACTTGAATTGCTAGCATATTGATAGCACCTAAAAAATGACATAAATTATGTACGGAATCGTTAACAAGTCGATAGAAAGTTTGGTAATTGAAAATTTTGGCGCCGACAAATGGGAATTGATCAAAGAGAAAAGTGGCGTACAAATTGATTTTTTCATCAGCAATGAGCCTTATGATGATGATGTTACTTTCAAACTGGCTGTTGCGATATCTGAAGAGATGAAGATTCCTCTGTCTGATGTGCTCTTTACTTTTGGAGAATGGTGGATTTTAAGAACAACAAAAGAAAAATATGGTGGCATGCTTCAATCAGGAGGCAGCAACCTGAAAGAATTCTTGGTAAATTTACCCCAGTTTCACAGCCAGATTATGATGCTATATCCTAAACTCACTCCCCCGGAATTTCAAACCAGTAATATCGAAGACCGAAGTTTACACATTCACTACATTTCCAAACGTGAAGGACTGATGGAATTTGTGAGAGGACTTTTATCTGGGTTAGGTAAACTATACGAAACCCCGGTCGAAATAACGGATATGCCGGAAGCCATCAAACAAAACAATAAAGCTGTATTTAAAGTATCCTGGTAAAATGGAATCATTAACATTCACTTTGGACCACGATGCATTGGACCGGATTTTCCCGTTTCATTTTGTGTTGGATGATGGTTTGAAAATCATTCAAATCGGTAAGTCATTAGCGAAACTTGACGATACGATTGTTGTGGGTTCAGGATGGAATGATCATTTTACCATGTTGAGACCCGGGTTGGAAAAGATGGATTTTGATCATTTAAGTAAGATCTGCAATCATTTGCTGATCATAAAAAATCATAAAACAGAGATTCACTTTCAGGGACAATGGGAATTGGTGGGAGAAGGTACAAAGTTGATGTTTGTCGGAGCTCCTTGGTTCGGATCTACCAAAGAGCTCAATGAATCCGGATTGGGATTAAAAGATTTCGCTCCTCATAACCCAATGATCAATCTGCTTCACCGTCTTAACTCAGAAGAACTGGTGGTTGATGAATTGAAAACAGCCGTTGGAAAAATAAGCAAACAAAAAGACGCTCTTCTCCTTTCCGAACAAAAGTTGAAGTCGGTTTCCGCTTCGTTAGAGGAAAGCAATCGCCGTTATGAATACATGAGCAAAGCAACTTCCGAAGCAATTTGGGATTGGAATATACTATCCGGTGATGTGTATCAGGGTGATGGATTCAGCAAGACTTTTGGATACGATTCAAACGAACAAATAATCCATGTAGATACCTGGGGCAGCAGACTTCACAAAGATGATATTTCCGGTGTTATGCAGAGTCTGGAATCTTGCCTCGCCTCTAATGAAAGTCATTGGAATTGCCAATACCGATATAAAAAAGCAGATGACACCTATGCTACTGTATCGGACAATGGATATGTGATTCGAGATGCATATGGTAATGCGATCAGAATGGTTGGTGCCTTGATGGACATCACCAAACAAAAAGAAGAAGAAGTCCAAATGAGACTTTTGCAATCTGTGGTTAAAAATACACAGGACAGCATTGTGATTACAGAAGCTGGCGAAGGATATCCTATCGTATATGTGAATGATTCATTTACCAAGCTCACCGGATATAAATCTGAAGAGGTAATGGGTAAAAACCCTAAATTTCTTCAAGGTCCGGAATCCAATAGCAATGCCATTGAAAGGATAAAATCCAGTCTTCACAAAGGAGAGTTCGTTGAAACAGAAACCATCAATTATAAAAAAAATGGAGAACAGTATTGGGTTTCACTCTCCATCAATCCCATCAAGAATGAAAAAGAGGATATCACACATTGGGTAGCCATAGAAAGAGATATCACACCATTCAGAAAACTGAGCGAAGAAATCGCATCACAAAAACAGTTTTTTGAAGATATTTTGGGAAACATCCCTTCAGATATTGCTGTTTTTGATGACCAACACCGATATATTTTCCTGAACAAATTTGCAGTCAGTGATCCAGAAATGCGTTCATGGATGATTGGAAAAAATGATTTCGACTATTGTCGTTTCAGAAACATCGATGACTCCCTCGCATTGAGAAGAAGAGAATTATTCAACAAAGCGGTAGACAGCAAAGAGAAACACCAATGGGTGGATGAACATAGAGATAAAGAAGGAAACACAAAGTTTGTCTTACGGATTCTATACCCTTATTTTGAAAATGATAAACTCATGTTCGTAATCGGTTATGGCATAGACATCACCGAACGGAAACAAATTGAAATCCAGTTGACAGAAGCACTGCAGACCGTTAAAAAAACGAATTCCGAACTGGAACAATTTGCTTATGTAGCTTCTCATGATCTTCAGGAGCCCCTAAGGATGGTGACCAGTTTTCTCACACAACTTGAGAAAAAATATGCTGAAAAACTGGATGAAAGGGCAAAGGAATATATTCATTTTGCCGTTGATGGGGCAAAAAGAATGAGACAAATCATATTGGACCTGCTAGAGTTTTCCAGAGTGGGAAAACAAAGTGAACAGAAGAAGGAAATTGATATCAACGATATTGTTTCAGAGATCCAGCTTTTGCATCATGAGCAGATCAATGAACTGAAAGGTGTCATCAAAACAAAGAATTTACCGGTCATATTCGGCCACCGTACTCCGATTCGCCAGGTGTTTCAAAACATCATCGGCAATGCCCTCAAATATCACCGTGAAGGCGTCGCTCCGGAAATTGAAATAGAAGCCATCCCGCTGAAAGACAGATGGCAATTCAAAATCAGTGACAATGGCTTAGGTATCGAAAACGAATACTTCGACAAGATTTTTGAGATCTTCCAAAGACTTCATAACAAGGAAGAGTATTCCGGAACAGGAATAGGACTCGCCATTACGAAGAAAATCATAGAAAACATGGGCGGAAAAATTTGGGTAAGCTCCGTTTATGTAAAAGGCAGTAATTTTTACTTCACTATTCCTTTTCACGAAAAAAATACCTAAATTTAACTGAGTTTGTAGTGATGATTTAAATTTCTTCATATGAAAGAGACGAGATTGTTATTGGTGGAAGATAATGAAGGTGATATCCTTCTGACAAAAGAAGCGTTGGAATCTGTCAATATACCTTTTCAGATAGATGTGGCAAAAAATGGGATGATGGCCATTGAATGGTTGAGTGACAAATTGAAAAATGAAAAAAACAAACTGCCGGAAATTATTTTTTTGGATATCAATTTGCCAAAGAAGAATGGACACGAAGTGCTCAGTTTCATCAAGAGCCATCCAGACCTGAAGCACATCCCCACCATCATGTTAACTACGTCTTCCTACGAAAAGGATGTTTCTTATTCATACCTCAACCAAGCGAATTGTTACATTACAAAACCGGTTGATGCGATGGAATACATAGAGATTGTTGGAAAAATGATGGATTTCTGGCTCAACATTGCTAAAATTCCTGAGTTAAAACCATAGTCTGCCATGTTCAGTCTAGAATCTCCAAGTCTGCTCATTATCGAAGATAATCCCGGAGATTATTTCCTGATTCAGGATTATCTCGAGGAAAAATTCAACGCTCCCAAACTTACTCAAGCGAAACGATTTGCAGAGGCTGAGATTCTGTTATCAGACCCAAAAAATCTGTATGACATCATTTTGTTGGATCTTACTCTTCCGGATAAAACTGGAGAAGATTTGATCAACAGCGTCGTATCAAAATGTCCTCAAACCCCGGTTATCATTCTCACCGGTTTCGCCAATCTGGAATTCAGTATTCGTTCTCTTACCCTTCGGGTATCCGATTATCTTTTAAAAGACGACATTACCGCTTCAACCTTATACAAAAGCATCATTTACAATATCGAGCGTAAGAAGAACACCATTCTTCTTGAAGAATCTGAGAAAAGATACAGCGACCTTTTTCAATTGAGTCCCCAACCTATGTGGATGCTTGACATTGAGACATTGGAATTTTTTCAGGTAAATGAGGCTGCCGTAAAACAATATGGATATACCGAGCAAGAATTCAAGAAATTGAAGTTGTATGATATCATGAAAGATGATTTCGACATCAAAGAAAAATTCAGACTAACCAAAGAAGTCGCATACCAACCCAACGCCTTTAAAGGCCGTTTCAAACATCAAAAGAAAAATGGGGAGAGGATTGATGTGGATGTTTATGGTAATGTCATCACCATAAACAACAGAGAATATGAATCTGCAATCGTCATTGACGTTACGGAAAAAATAAAAACAGAGCTAAAAGTCACAAGAGCCATCATCAAAACCCAGGAAGATGAGCGCTATGAGATAGGCACCGAATTACATGATAATGTCTGTCAGATTTTGGCGAGCAGCCAGCTGAGTTTGCAAATGCTTTTCGACAAAGCCAATCCGGAACAGCTGTCATGGATAAAAAAATCCAAAGACATGATTGATATGGCATTGGAGGAAATCAGAAACATTTCTCACCGACTAGCTCCCTCCTTCTTTGATGAAAAAACCATGGAAGAATCTTTCATGGAATTACTTGAGGATTCGAATCCGGACTTGAAATGGGAGACCTCGTTGAACATTGATTTCGCTGCAATAAAATCACATTTGAATCAAGATATAGAGTTAGCTTTTTTCAGAATTACGCAGGAACAAATCAGAAACATCATCAAATACGCATTTGCAAAGCATATTTCTGTCTCTATAGGAAAGCAGAATAATTATCTGGAACTTTCTATAAAAGATGATGGAGTTGGTTTCGATCCTCAGACTGTAAGAAGAGGAATTGGTTTGGCTAATATCCGAAGAAGAGCTGAATTACTTGAAGGATCAATGCTACTAGAGTCGGCTCCCGAAAAAGGTTGCACGCTGATCATCAGAATTCCGATACAATAATATTGGTTCCATAAAAAAGCCGCAGTCATTCAAACTGCGGCTTTTCATCATTAGGTAAGTTTATAATTTCACAATGGTCTTTGTTGTTCTCTTACCATTGGAGTTGATTTCTAGATGATATACTCCCGATTTCAAATCATCACCGAATTTTATGGTGTTACCTCTACCCTTACTCCAGTTTTTCAAAACGACCCCTTGTGTATTCACCAATCTGATTGATGACCATTCAGAGCTGCCGTTGTCAAAAGAAACCTGGAATGCGCCATTGCTCGGATTGGGATATACAATTATACCATCTGAATCCCCATTTACAGTCACTCCATTATTCTTTGCGAGTGGCACGGTGACACAACCGGTGGTATTGAGTCTTAAACTGCGTTTGGCGCTCAAACAACCATTGCTTGCCTGAACTTGTATGGTATCATTAGCTCCTGCTCTAAGGAATCTGACTTTGATTTTCAAGCCTGTTCCTCCGCTGTCGATGACAGCGCCTGATGGTACGGTCCAAACATAACTGAGCGCTCCGGAGACAGATGTTGAAGTATATGTTGTCCCGGTTGGAGTGCCTACAATAGGACAAATGGCAGTAAGTCCTGTAAGAGATGTTGGCGTATTAGGTGCCTTTGTTGAAACAGTTGCAATAACTCTGGTTCTGGATGAGGAAACACAACCTGTAGTTGGGTTTTTCGCTGTAGCATAATAGCTGGTTGTGGTAGAAATGGTTCTGGTAATTGTCAGCGATGACGATTGCAACAAGGTTCCGCCAGTGGATGCTGAATACCAGTCGATGGTCTGATTCGCACCCGGTGTTGCCGAAACAGTAATGGATCCCGCTCCGCAACGTGCGTTAGGCCCTGCAATCGGAGCTGCAGGTACTGCGTTGATGGTTGCCGCAACGGAGGTTCTTGTGGCAGAAACACATCCTGTGGCTGTAATTCTAGATTGTACAAAATAGTTGGTTGTTGCACTCAGACTTGGTGTTGTGTATGAGGTGGCTGTGCTCAATGATGTTCCACCTGAAGAAACATTATACCAAGCCACACTGCCTCCTGATGGAGCAGTTGCAGTAAGAGTTACTGTTCCCGTTCCACATCTTGCAGCACTATTGGCTGAAGGCGCGGAAGGTTTTGGATTCATGGTCGCCACAACTTTTCTGCTGGCTGCTGAGCGACATCCTGTAGTGAGATTACGATGATACACCCAGTAATTGGTAGTTGAGTTCAGTATGGGTGTGATGAACTTATTGCTACCGGTTACGGTTCCAGATTGCAACAAATTGGTTCCAAGACTATCAGCATACCAATCAACCGTGTTTCCTGTAGTTGCTGTAGCAAAGATACTTACGGTATCAGGTCCACATTTGGTACCATTGGCAGAAGTTGTGATGACAGCAGGAAGTGCGTTAATGGTTGCCGTTATTGCCGTTCTTGTTGTGGACACACAAGTACCATTATTGGCTTCAGCATAGTAGATGGTTGTTGCAGTAATCAAAGGTGTTGTATATGTATTAGAACCCTGAGATAATAATGTTCCTCCCGTTGCTGCAGAATACCAGTTGATGGTATTTGAAGCACTTGATGCGCTGAGCAACAGAGAACCTGAGCCACATGCGCTTGCACCCGTTCCTGTAGGAGCGGCTGGAGCCGAAAGCACATCTGCCAAGGCTGAACCTCTTGAGGTTGAAACACAACCCGTAACTGTGTTTGTTGATGATGCATAAAAAGTGGTAGATGCTGAAATACTCGGCGTGGTAAATGTATTACCTGTTCCAAGTGAACTACCACCGATGCTATTGGCGTACCAATTTACAGTTTGATCTGTAACCGCAGTTGCAGTTAGTTCTACTGTACCTGATCCGCATCTAGAAGAACCAAAAATTTCGGGTGGATTCGGCAAAGCATTCACGGTCAACAGAGCAGAAGTTGTTTGCAATTTATCGGTACAAGCACCATTGATTTCACAACGAAATAAAATACCATTCAGATTCTCTGTAACACCGGTCAATTGTAATGTTGAAGCAGTTTCTCCAGGCAGATCATTATAATTGATTCCTCCATCCGTGCTGAATTGCCATTGATATACAAGATCAGTTCCTGTTGCTGTTACAGACACTGATGTGTTGGCACCTTTACGAACGTTCATCGGAGCAGGCTGGCTTACTATTGTTGCCGGTATACATCCTGTGTTGGATGGCAATATGATGGTGAATGTATCAGAAGTCGCAACTCTTACATTGTTCTGATTGAACAAAAGTCCATTGATATTTACCCTAGCTTCACTCTTCATCTGAACATCATCGATATACCAACCTGTACCAGCAACACTTGCATCAGAACCAAAACGGAATCTGATTTTTACGGATTGACCTGCATATGCATTTAGATTGATGATTGTTTTAACGAACCCGCCACTATTGCCATGGAATGCCGCACGACCTGTAAGTGGGTTTCCGCTGGAGCTCAGGTTTCCTGTATATCTTCCGGAAATCATTGCAGACCCAAGATCTGTCCAACTTGCACCATTGTTGTTAGATATTTCAACAACTCCCCCGTCCCAACTTGCTTCAGAATTGATGAAACCCTGAAAACTTAATAAAGGTGGATTCGCAGGCAATTGTATTGAATTGGTGGTTTCTATTTTTTGATCAGACACCGATACCAGATTTGCTGTAAATAATGAATTTGGCGCACTGGTAGATTGTGCTGTGGAAGTTGTCCAATTGGTAGTGGTAGTGGAACTGGTCGTCCAGAATCCAGAAATACTCGCTGTCGGAACCGTTTCGTCAATCAATTGAACAGGAGTGAAATATGATCCAGGATTGATGCTTACGGTAAAAGAATAATTCTGACTTTGTCCGACTCCTAAGTTCACAGGGAAACTTACAACCCTTGTTGCTGCATCATAGTTGCCACCGCTCACATAAGTTACATTAGATGGTAGCGTGTCGCGTATGATATAATTGTTGATACCGCTGCATGTTCCAGACCCTACACGATGTGTGTATGTTACTTCCTGTCCTTCATTTTGTTGGGTTACACTTTGTGTGGTTCTAAATGTGATTCCGCCATTGTCGGTAAAGTCGGCTGTTTGGTCTGTTGTGCTTGACGATGAACCCTGAGAGGCGAATTTACCCATACCTCGGCGTGCGAATGCCTTCCAAATGGCACAACCATAACGACCACCGTACAACAATGTGTCCGCTTTTAAGATCGCATTTCTCGCATCTATATAACCAGGACTACATGGCTGTAGTCTCATTCCTTCAATTACAAGTTTCAATGCTACCGAATTACCACCTGTACCATTTGGATTGAAAATATCGGTATTGATACCATCCAAAGCAATCAGTTCCCAAGTCATATCCCACAATGCGGAGCACCAAATTTCACCAATACGATGTACTGCTCCTGAGCTTGTTGCCATCATGGCATATGTATTCGGATTGATGCTCATGTTGGTGGAATAAGGATAAGTTCTGATTCCGGCTCCTGTTGGAGCTTGACCAAAAAGATAAGTGCCAATCGGATGAGACAATCCGCCATCATTGACAGTGGCTGTGGCCCAATTTGTGGTGAGCATGAGAGCCAGATAATCGCTCCATCCTTCACCACCCTGCTCAGCGTTGCTCAAGCAAGATGAATTCGCAGGACCACCGGTAAGTCTGTTACTCAAACCATGTCCGTATTCGTGAGCAACCACACCATTATCAAGATCACCATCTCTATTTGGTGTGGTATAGGTAGAAAGGTACATCTGCATTCTTGGACGGCTACCATCTACTGGCGTAGAGAAATTCGCATTGTTGGTTCCCCCTCCGTCTTGAGCGTCTGCAATAACATAATCATTACCTAATCCGCCTCTTCCTTGGTTGCTGTTCTGAAAATTACCAGACGCTTCATTGAAACCATACAGATACGTGATATCATGTATGAGGTTGTTCCAGTAAAAAAGATTGGTTGTGGCAAAACGTTGAAAATCCGTTGTTGTCGGTGCTTGGGTGTAATCCACTATATAGTCGAAAGTCAGATCCGGCTGAGCGGTTGAAGAAACAGCTGCCTTACCAAAAGTTGTATTGTTGTTGTCTCTGTCTTCCTGTGCCCAAACATTATTTCCTCTTGTACTATCGTGATAGGTTGTTCCATCAAAATGCCAGCCCAGTGAAGTAGCGTTTCCACCTGCCAGATTCCATGGAGCTGTTACCAAGGCTGCAGTGCCGTTGGCATGCAAAGGACTTTCAGCTGGAAAAGGAATCACCTCATAGGTAGCAGAAGAAACGATAGATGGCGCATTCCCCTCCAAATTCAAGATTTGATTAACAGCAGATTCGGTTTCATTATGGTTCTTTTCTGTGTTCAAATGTTCAAACACCGTGTAATTGTTTTTGTCGATGATTTTATTTTCGACAGCATCAACACGGATCAACCAATGGTCTGAAGTGCCTGTTGGTGCGATTTCTATTTCCCAGGCAAGAGATATTTTTTTGGATGATACCGGAACCCATACCAGATGTGCTTTTATATCGACATCAGATACGGATAAGTCACCGAAATGGTAGTATACATTACCAACACCCGCAGCTTTGATTTCGGTGGTTGGTTGGATGATTTTGGTTTTGAGAGAAAGACTGTTCAATACGGAGCGGAGTGCTTCTTCTGCCTTGATGTTTGGCGTACCCGATTGAGGATTTGCCACTTGATAGACGCTAGAAATAAACGCTCCTGAGCGTGAAAAGATTTTGTCATTTTTGAAAGCAAGCACAAGCATTTGGTTGTGAATGCTGATGCCCATGTGGGTTTGATTCAAATAGACCATCCTTGCTCTTGATGTTGGAGAAATGTAAGAGGATGACACTTCAATATTTTCCAGGTCTTTTTCGGAGAATCCCAGAGTTGAAAGATTTGACTTCACCAAAGAAATCGCTTCTTGTTTTTCTTTTGCTTCATTTTGACCGAAAACAAAAGACATTAAAAACAGACCCAAAGAGAACAGCAATAGCTTTTTCATGATATGCTAAATGGTTAAAAAATGACAAATGAAAAAAGATTGGAATTTTCTGCAGGATGAAGGATTGGGGAAGACAAAATAGGGCAAAAGGCTTGAAAATCAAATTGTTTTGACCCTTTTTTAGTTATTACTTTCCTTTAAGCCCATTCTTTCCATCAAAAAGCGGGAACTTATAGATTCAACCTCATTATAGGCTTTGGATTTAATCGGTGTGGCAATGACGTGATCACCTGCCTCCGGAACGGCCGCTTTCT